>JBAPSR010000102.1:0-9594 GCA_049281755.1 Binataceae bacterium (SeqCode) | reverse complement strand
ACCAACCTCGACCGCCACTGCAACGCCGACCGCCACGGCGACCGCAACGCCGACCGCAACGCCGACCGCGACGGCGACCGCAACCGCAACGCCTACTGCCACACCGACTTGCGTGGTCGGCGTCCCTCCGACCACAGGATCACTTATCGTCGGCGACAGCGGTAATCAGCGAGTCCTCGAGTTCCTGCCGCCGTTTACCACCGGGATGAACGCGAGCGTGGTCTTTGGCCAGCCCAACTTCACCAGCTCGGGCCAGAACGTGACGCAGAACGGAATGGGAAATCCCGAAGCGACCGCATTCGATCAGTTGGGGAATCTATGGGCGGGAGATTTCTTCTTTGGCCGCGTGATTGATTTTATCCCGCCATTCAGCAACGGGATGAACGCCAGCACCGTCATCGGTCAGGCGGATTTCATGACCAACGGCGGTTCCAGCGGGATTCCCGCGTCGCAGAGCAACATGAACAACGTGGTCGGAGTGGCGTTCGACGCGGCCTGCAATCTGTGGGCGAGCGACTTCCAGAACAATCGCATCCTTGGATTCGCACCGCCATTCAGCAACGGGATGAACGCGAGCCTGGTGATCGGCCAGACTGATTTTACTTCCACCGGCGGCGCCACCACGGCCAGCAACTTCAACCTGCCGCAATTCTTGACCTTTGATCCGGCCGGCAATCTGTGGGTTGCCGACTACTCGAATAATCGGGTGCTCGAATTTGCCACGCCCCTATCCACCGGAGAGAGTGCGAGCCTGGTCATCGGCCAGACCGACTTTGTCTCCGGCGGAGGCGGCACCACGCAGAGCACGCTCGCGGCTCCATTCGGGGTCGCGTTCGATCCGGAGGGCGACTTGTGGGTGGCAGATTCGGTCAATAACCGGGCGCTCGAATTCGTGCCGCCATTCACCAGTGGCATGAACGCAAGCGTCGTCATCGGGCAGCAGAACTTTACCAGCTCGAATTCGGCAACCACGCAGAGCGGATTGGCGAGCGCCTCGGATGTCAGGTTCGATAGCGCCGGCAATCTGTACGTCGCCGATCCCAACAACAACCGCGTGCTTATCTACAACGCGATCGTCGGTGGCGGGCCAAAGTTCACCAACGGGATGAACGCCAGCGTCGTGATCGGCCAGCCGAATTTCACCACCTCGACCGCCAACACTACCGTCAACGGACTCATGGGACCGCTGGGCGTCACGATCGGTCCCTGATCGCGCAACCTCGCCATTGGCTGGTTTAGAGCCGCGGCGCTATTTCACCTTTCCTGAGAGACTGGTCGACGCGCTTCCCGAGTTTGCGCCATAGCTGAAGCCAAGCGACAGCGTCGCGCTCTGAGTCCCGGTCGCATTCCCGGGCGGAGCAAACTCGACGGCGATCGCGCACTTGCCCTTCGCCGCAAGCGAATGCCCCGAGCATCCGTCACTGCTGATCTTGAATGAACCGGCGTCGGCGCCGCCGAGCGCCGCGGTCGCGAGCATGACCGTGGCGGCGCTCGAATTCGAGATCTCGATATTCTTTGCCTTGCCGATGCTGCCCGCGGATATTGACGATAGACCCGCAGACGTCGGCACCTTCAGCGTGACCGCCTCGCCGGTGCCCTCCAGAGCGATCGAAGGACTCGCGCCGTTGTATGCCACATCGACTGATCCCTGGATCGATGCCTCGACGGTCGCCGGCGCAAACTCCACCTCGAACGTGCAACTCTTCTTGGGCGCGATGGACTGACCCGCGCAAGTCTCGCCGATCGTAAACGGTCCAGTCGCGGTCACGCTCGCAATCTGCGCGGTCGCGGTGCCCTTGTTGGTCAGCTTGACCTTCTTGGGCTTGCTGCTAGTGGTCGCGTCAACATTGCCGAACTGCAGCGTCGCCGGCCCCGCGGTTAGCGAGGCGCTCCCTCCCGGTGTCGGCGTCGCAGTCGGCGTCGGCGAACGCTTTCCCGACGTGGGCGTGGCCGTCGGCGTGGGACCGGAACCGCCTCCGGTCGAAATGGGCGTCGGGATTCCCTCGCCTGAGATGTTATTCAGCGCCGTGATGCCGGTGCCGACGGCGAAGAGCACGTCAGGATTGGCGCCGCCACTGACATTGCCAATCACCGGGAAACTCGACGAAATCGCCACCGGAAGCTCGTTCGGGGTATTGAAGGTTCCGTCGCCCTTGCCGGCCCAGACTTCGGAGTTCGCAAAACCGCAGCAACTGGCAATCGCGAGATCAGGAAAACCGTCGCCATTGAGGTCCGCCACCTGCATCCCGGATGTGAACTCGTCCAGAGTGGTCACAATCGCGTTGCCGAAGCCGCCTTTGCCATCTCCCAGGAACACATAAATCCGGCTCGCGAAGATCTGAAGATTAGGGGGCGGAACCGAAGAGACGATGATGTCCAGGTTGCCGTCGTGGTTCACGTCGGCGATCGCCACCGATTGTGGAAAGGCAGGAGCGTCGAGCACTTTAGGCGCCTGGAAAGTCCCGTTTCCATTGCCAAGGTAAACCAGGACCGAGCCGTTAACCGGCGACGTCGCTCCCTCTGCACCCGCGTCAGCAACGACCAAATCAAGGTTCTTGTCTCCGTTCAAATCATCGACGGCGAACGAGACCGGATTCAGCGTATTCTCCGCAGTGCCGATCCGCGCGGGCGCCGCGAACAGGCCATTCTTTTGGCCCGCAAGAAAGTAGATCGCTCCCGCGGTTGGATTGCCGTCCACATCGGTGGTAACCAGTCCGCCCACGATCACGTCGAGGTTGGTGTCGTTGTTGAAGTCGCCCGTGACAGCGGCGGCAGCGGTCGACGCGATCGGAGTGTCCATCTCGGTGCCGAAGCTGTCGCTGCCAGAGCCGAGAAATACCGCAAGGTTGCCGGTCCCGGATGCGTCGCTCGCTGCATCCTGGGTCGTGACTGCCACGATCGCGTCCATCTTGTTGTCGTTGGTCAGGTCGCCGGAGAGGACCAGCGCCGGGTCGTTCGCCGTACCCTGGACGCTGATCGCGGTGGATGATCCGGGAGTGAAGGAGCCCTCGCCATTGTTCAGCAGCGTGTATAGAGAGCGTTGCCCCGAACCGCCGTTGACGTTGACGGTCATAATATCGAGCTTGGTGTCGTTGTTGACATCCGCGAGCGCGAACGCGGGTCCGAGTTCGACGTTCGTGCCTTGCGCGGACTGGGCCGGGTACAAAGGCGCTCCGGCGAAAGTGCCGTCGCCGCGGCCGAGCAAGAAGTAGGTATAGCTGGCCGAGTCCGAGGTGGGGCCGAAGCCGTGCGGATCGGCGATGCCCACGATCAGGTCGGGAAAGCCATCGCCGTCGATATCGCTGACTCCGATATTCGCCGCGTTAAAAATCGACGCGTATTCCTGTCCCGCAGTGAAGGTTCCGTCGCCCTTGCCGAGAGAAATCCCGATCCTGAAACCGAAGCCATTCACCGTAGCGATATCGATCTTATTGTCGTGATTGAAATCGGCCGCGACCAGGTTATCCGCAGCCTGAAACTGGGGTCCGTCGCCTTTCACCGTAAAGTTTTTCCCGCTCCCATCGCCCAGCAGGACGTATCCGTCGTTGGTTGCGATGTCGGCGTTGCTGTTCTGCACGCTGTCGAAGTTGGCCACCGCGGCCGCCTGCCGCACAAAGGACGGATTATTTGTCAGCGCGGGACCATTCATCGCCGATCCGAAGATTCCGTGCCCGTTGTTCAGAAACACCTGCACCGCCGGATCGCTGAGGTTTCCCGAGACGGGAGTGCCGACCACGACCAGGTCGGGAAAGCCGTCATTGTTAACGTCGGCGACCGTCACGTAGCCGGTTATTATATTCGTCACGTAGTTGGCGCCGGTCTGATAGGTGCCGTCCCCGTTGCCGAGAAATACGGAGATGGTCGCGGCGAAGGTCTCGTCGTTGCCGCTGACCGCGATCAGATCCGGCTTGCCGTCGCTGTTGACGTCCACCAAAGTGAGTGTCGTCGGAGTACCCGGCACGGCGAGACTACTCTTGGAGGCGAATGCCGTCGCGCTACTGTTGCCGATCGCGGTAGTCACCGAGGTTTGCGATTGGAGCAATCCATACGTGAGCGCCAGCGCGCCGTAAAAGATTCCGCTGCTCGATTCCCCGATCGCGGCGAAGTCGGAAGGAGCCCCTAGCTTCGAATCGACGCACCCATCGGGCCACGTGTTTCCCGTCGTGGTAAGCGCGGCCTGCTGATGCAGCGTGTTCTGATAATTGGACTGCGCGGAGCTCGAGGTCTGATGGACCAGGTTGGAAAAATAGGCGGTCAGCGAGCAGTCGCTCTCGCGCTTCAGGTATGGAACCGGACTCGGCGATTCCCAGAACGGTGATCCAACGCCGGCGATATAACTTTCCGCGCCCAGGAACTCGATTGGTGGCGATGACGTGTCGGGCTCCGCGAAATTGGGCCGCATCCGCTTGACCAGCATCGCCGGCCGCGAGCCCTGCGCAGGAAGCCATACGCGATGCGGCAGCGCTCCACCATGCACCGCGTGGATCGCCATAGAAATCAACGTGTCGCTATAGAGCTTGCCTATCCCCGCCATGCACGCAAGCAACGCAATACCGGCGATGGCGACGACCCAGCGCTTGGACATATGCACCGTTGTGACCCTCTCTGAAGTGATAACGTCCTTAGACAGACTGATCAGTGTTGCTAGGACGGATCTGTAAAGTTTTATCAGTTCTAAGGATGTTTATTTGTTTATTGCGATCACTGTCAAGTTCTTGGGCGTAACCCGGCTTCAAGACGGACTCTTCACCTGTGGGGAAAGTGTGCGGCTGATTCTGGTCGATCCCTTACTCGGCGGACGGATCTGCGCTAGAATGCTTGGGTGAAGCAGTTGCTTCCAACTCGGTCCGCAACGCATCCAAAAATCGCGCGCATCATCTCGCCGCCCCGCTATCGGAACTTTATTCGCGGAGCCGGTTTCGCAGATTGCAAAATTTACCAAACAAACCCAAATAAATCTGAATTATCTGGCTCATATTTAGGAACCATTTCAACAGGTTGTGAGTCATTTGCCTACTCATTAGGCAAAAAATTGACCTACCAAAATAGCACTTTTCGAGGCCTTTCGGAGCCGTGAGCGTCGTCAAGCAGGCCGCGGAAGAAGCCCTGATGGCGGTCACGCCGATCGACGGGCGCTACCGCGCGCGCACTGCGTCGCTGCAAAATTACTTCAGCGAATTTGCGCTTATCCGCTATCGCGTCCGGGTCGAAATCGAATGGTACCTCTCGCTCGCCGCGAGTCCCGCGTTCGACGCGCTCGAGCCGATTCCGGGCGCATCAGCCGCTAAGCTGCGCGCGATTTACGTTGACTTCTCGCTCGCCGACGCCGCACGCGTCAAAGCGCTCGAGGCCGAAACCAATCACGACGTCAAGGCGGTCGAGTATTTCGTCAAGGAAAAACTCGCCGCGCTCGATGCGAGGCTCCCGCTCGAGATCGTGCACTTCGCCTGCACCAGCGAGGATATTAACAACCTCGCCTATGCGCTCATCTTGAAAGAATTTTCCGAACACGAGCTGACTGCGCGAATCGAAAAAACTCTCGCCGCGATCACCGCGATCGCGCATCGCTATAAATCGCTCGCGATGCTCGCGCGCACGCACGGGCAGGAAGCCTCGCCGACCACCGTCGGCAAGGAGATCGCGATTTTCGCGGCGCGGCTCGAGCGCCAGTTCGCGCAGCTTCGCCGCCAGGAATATCTGGGCAAGTTCAACGGCGCGGTCGGCAACTTCAATGCGCATCAGTTCGCCGCGCCCGCGCTCGACTGGATCGATCATTCGCGCCGCTTCGTCGAGGCGCAGGGACTCACCTGGAATCCGCTGACGACGCAGATCGAGAGCCACGACTTTATCGCCGAGATGTTCGCGATCATGGTCCGGATCGACACGATCCTGCTCGGCTTCTGCCGCGACATGTGGAGCTACATATCCATCGGCTACTTTGCGCAGAAGGCGGTCAAGGGCGAGACCGGCAGCTCGACCATGCCGCACAAGGTTAATCCGATCGATTTCGAGAACTGCGAGGGCAACCTTGGAATCGCAAGCGCCCTGTTCGAGCATCTGGGGAGTAAGCTGCCGATCTCCAGATGGCAGCGCGACCTGACCGACTCGACCGCACTGCGCTCGATTGGCACCGCATTCGGCCACGTGGTCGTGGCACTCGCCTCGCTCGAGCGCGGGCTTGCGCGCGTCGAGGTGAACGAGGCCCGTATCGCCGAGGATCTTGACGCCGAGCAGGCATGGGAAGTCGTCGCCGAAGCGATTCAAACTCTGATGCGTGCGCGCGGGATGCCGCGGCCATACGAGATGCTCAAGGAACTGACGCGCGGGCGTCCGGTCACGGGCAAGCTGATCGAGGAATTTATCGCGACGCTCCCGCTCGATGAATCCGCCCGCGCCGCGCTGCGCGCCCTGTCGCCGCGCAGCTACGTCGGCCTGGCCGCGGAGCTGGTCGAGCGCTTCGCACCGGGCGGTGACGCAACGCCAAAGGCGCGCGTGCGATGACCTCGGCAGCGCCGCAACCGGTGCTGTGCTGTGAATTGAAGATTGGTTTGTGGATAGATCGCGCGAAGTTTTCGTTGTTCAAGGCGTGGCGGTCAGATAGTTGAAAGACAAATACACATCAGGAGACAGTAATTTGGAATCCACTCCGGAACGCGGCGAGCAGTTTTACGAGGGCAAGGCGAAGAAGCTTTACGCGACTTCGAACCCTGACCTCATCATCCAGTATTTCAAAGACGACGCGACCGCCTTCAACGCCAAGAAGCGCGGCACGATCGAAGACAAGGGCGTGATGAACAACCGGATGTCCGAGTTGTTCTTCACGATGCTCGAAGCGGACGGCATCAAGACTCATTTCGTGCGCCGCCTCGACGATCGCCAGATGCTGTGCAAGCGGCTCGATATCGTGCCGGTCGAGATTGTCGTCCGCAATATCGTCGCCGGCTCGCTCGCCAAGCGATTGGGCCGCCAGGAAGGCGAAACGCTCAAACATCCGTTCGTCGAGTATTATTACAAATCCGACCCGCTCGACGATCCGCTGATCTACGCCGAGCACGCGGTCGCGTTCGGATGGGCGACCGACGCCGAGCTTACGGAAATCAAGAAGCGGGCGCTGCGCATCGATGAGCTGCTCAGCAAGTTCCTCGACGAGCGCGGCGTGCTGCTGGTCGATTTCAAGCTCGAGTTCGGGCGCCATCATGGACAGCTTCTGCTCGGCGACGAAATCTGTCCCGACACCTGCCGTTTCTGGGACAAGGCTACCCGCCAGAAGCTCGACAAAGATCGCTTCCGCCGTGACTTGGGCGGCGTCGAAGAGGCCTACCACGAAATGCTCCGCCGGGTAGAAGCATGATCCGGGAACGCCAATCTCCCGATTGGCGTCCTCCTGATCTATCGCGAGTTGCCGGGTAGTAAGATGATCGAACCGCCTGCGCATTCGCCCATAGTCCCCCTTCCCGTGCGGGAAGGGGTCAGGGGTTAGGTCGAGTTAGTGCGGCATAACCGAGGAATCGCGTGCAGGTAAAGGTCTTCATCACCCCGCGCAAGGGAATCCTTGATCCGCAGGGGCGCGTGGTCGAGCAATCGCTCAAGACTCTCGGCTTTCCCGATGTCTCCGGCGTCAAGGTCGGGAAATACATCGTGCTCGAGGTCGCCGCAAAAACCGCCGCCGCCGCGCGCGAGGAAACCAAGCGGATGTGCGAGCGGCTGCTCGCGAATCCGAATATCGAGGATTTCACCTTCGAGGTCGAAGGCGAATGAAGTGGGGCGTCGTCACCTTCCCCGGTTCGCTCGACGACAATGACGCCCTCTATGCCCTGGCGGACGTCATGGGGCAGGAGGCCGCGATGCTGTGGCACAAGGACACGTCGCTCGGCGGCGCCGAATGTATCCTGCTGCCGGGAGGCTTCAGTTACGGCGACTATCTGCGCACCGGCGCGATCGCGCGCTTCTCTCCGATCATGAAGAGCGTCGAGAAATTTGCCGCCGATGGCGGACTCGTCATCGGCACCTGCAACGGCTTTCAGATTTTGTGCGAAGCGCATCTGCTGCCCGGCGCGCTCACGCGCAACCGCTCGCTTTCGTTTATCTGCCAGCAGGTTCACGTCCGGGTCGAAAACGCGAAGACTCCATTCACACATTCGATGCGCCAGGGCGACGTGCTCAATCTTCCGATCAAGCACGGCGAAGGGCTCTACGTGGCTCCTGAAGCCGAACTGCGCGATATGGAAGAGCGCGGACAGATTATTCTGCGCTACTGCGGAGCCGACGGCCGCGATAGCGACGCGGCGAATCCCAACGGCTCGATGCGCGCGATCGCCGGCGTCGCCAACCAGCGCTTCAACGTCTTCGGCCTGATGCCGCATCCCGAGCACGCGGTCGAATCGATGCTCGGCGGTACCGACGGCCGCAAAATTTTTCAGTCGATAACAGAGCACGCATGACGACGCCGGTCGCATTGCCCGGCGAGCCTCGAGTCGATTTCGAGCAGGCTCGCGCGCACGGCCTTTCGCCCGAAGAGTTCGCGCGCGTCGAGCAGATCCTCGGTCGCGTCGCGACCTTTACCGAATTGGGCGTTTTCTCGGTCATGTGGTCCGAGCATTGCTCCTACAAGTCGTCGCGAAAATACCTGCGCACGCTTCCGCAAAAGAGCGAACTCGTAGTGCAGGGCGGACCCGGCGAGAACGCCGGCGCGATCGACGTCGGCGACGGATGGGTCGCCGTGTTCAAAATCGAAAGCCATAACCATCCGTCGTACGTCGAGCCCTACCAGGGCGCCGCGACCGGAGTCGGCGGAATTCTGCGCGATATTTTCACGATGGGCGCGCGGCCGGTCGCCTCGATGAACTCGCTCAAGTTCGGATCGTTCGAGCATCCTCGCACCCGCTACCTGCTGGGCGGCGTGGTCGGCGGAATCGGAGGCTACGGCAACTGCGTTGGCGTGCCGACGGTCGCGGGCGAGGTGATGTTCGACGCGGCGTACAACGGCAATATCCTCGTCAACGCCTTCTCGCTCGGACTCGCGCGCGCCGGAGAGCTGTGGAGCGCAAAGGCGCGCGGAATCGGCAACCCGGTTCTGTACGTCGGCTCGGCAACCGGACGCGACGGAATTCACGGCGCGTCGCTGCTCGCCTCGGCCGAGTTCGACGCCGAGAGCGAATCCAAGCGCCCAACCGTGCAGGTCGGCGACCCGTTCACCGAGAAGCTGCTGATCGAGGCCTGCCTCGAAGCCGGCAAGACCGGCGCGATCGTCGCCATTCAGGATATGGGTGCGGCGGGACTGACCTCGTCGTCGTCCGAGATGGCGGCGCGCGGCGGACTAGGAATCGATCTCGATCTGGACAAAATTCCGCTGCGCGAGCAGAACCTGACGCCGTATGAAATCCTGCTTTCGGAATCGCAGGAGCGGATGCTGATCGTCGCCGAGCGCGGACGCGAAGCCGAGCTGCAGGCGGTTTTCGAGAAGTGGGATCTGCACGCGGTCGTGATCGGCGAAATCACCGGCGACCATCGATGGCGCGCCCGATGGCGCGGACAAGTCGTCGCCGACATTCCGGCCGGTGCACTGGCTGACGACGCTCCAGTTTACGATCGTCC
>JBAPSR010000101.1:0-8023 GCA_049281755.1 Binataceae bacterium (SeqCode) | reverse complement strand
ACTTGATGATCGATCTGATCGCGCGGATTATCGCGGCCGGGATGGCGTACGTGACGCCCTCGGGCGTCTATTTCGAGGTCGAAAAATATCGCGGTGACAATCGCGTGGGACGGCTTTCGCGCCAGAGTCTTGATGAGCAGAACGCGGGCCAGCGCCTCGAACATTCTCCGGACAAAAAGAGTCCGCACGACTTTGCGCTTTGGGTCCTCGCGCAGCCGCATCACATGATGCAGTGGGATTCGCCATGGGGACGCGGCTATCCGGGATGGCATATCGAATGCTCCGCGATGTCGATGAAATACCTGGGCGAGACGATCGATATCCATACCGGCGGGATGGACCATATTCCGATTCATCACGAGAACGAGATCGCGCAGTCCGAGAGCGCGACGCATCATCCGTTCGTCAGGTATTTTGTCCACAATGCGTGGTTGACCGGGAAGGAAGGCGCGAAGATCTCGAAGAGCGCGGGCAAGTTTCCGCTGCTCTCCGATGTGACCGCGATGGGAATCAATCCGCTGGCGTTCCGGATTTTCTGCATGGGCGCGAAATACCGCTCCGAGATCGCTCTATCCGATGAGGGGCTGCGCGCCGCGCAATCGAACCTCGACTACTTCCGCGAATTCGCCCGCGGCGTTCCCGCCGATGCCACCTCTGCCGCCGCGGATGCCGACTTCGCGCGCGAATATCAAGATCGCTTTATCGACGCGCTGAACAACGATCTCAATACGCCGCAAGCGCTTGCGGTTGCGCTCGATCTGGTGGCGGAGGCATATCGCCGCGGCGAGCGCAGGATCTGGAACACTCTTTGCGCCTTCGATCAGGTGCTGGCTCTTGGCTTGGCCGAGACCCGCGCTACCACCGCGAACGCGGAAATCGCGCCCGAAATCCAGGAGTTGATCGACGCCCGCGCCGCGGCCCGCAAGGCGCGTGATTTCAAACGTGCGGACCAATTGCGCGCGGAACTCGAAGCGCGCGGCTACGAAGTCAAGGATAATCGCGACGGCTCCGCGCTCTATCAGCTCCGGCGCGCATGATTTGCGCCGCAAGGAGGCCTTTTTGCCTTGAACCTTGCGGCCCTGCTCTCTTAGAATTGCGGTTTGACCGAGGATAGCTCGGTGGCCGTCGCGCAACAGGGGCGAACAGGTCTATACAGGTGCAGGTAGTTAAAGGTGACTGATGGGAATTGAGCTCAAGAAATTCGACAACCGTTCCAAGGCCGACGGACCCGAGGTAAAGCATCTCGATCCGTCCAACGCACCCTACTACCTGCCGATCGGCGACGAAGTGCAGATCTTCACCGCCGCTTACAGCGCCCGGCTGCCGGTCCTGCTGAAGGGTCCGACCGGATGCGGCAAAACCCGCTTCGTCGAGCATATGGCGCATCAGCTCGCCGCGCTCGAGAACGGGCCCAACGAACTCATCACAGTGGCCTGCCACGAGGATCTGACCGGCTCGGATCTGGTCGGACGCTACCTGATCCAGGCCGACGAAACTGTCTGGGTCGATGGACCGCTGACCCAGGCCGTGCGCCGCGGAGCGATCTGCTACCTCGACGAGGTAGTAGAGGCGCGCAAGGACACCACCGTGCTAATCCATCCGCTGTCGGACCATCGGCGAATCCTGCCGATCGAAAAGCGCGGTGAGACGATCGAGGCGCACGACGGCTTCCTGCTGGTCATCTCGTACAACCCGGGCTACCAGAGTATTCAGAAGAATCTCAAGCATTCGACGCGCCAGCGCTTCGTGACGATCGAGTTCGACTATCCGCCCGCCGTGAAGGAAGTGGATATTATCGCGCACGAGGCTGGGCTGGATCGCGAGATGGCGATGCAGCTTGCGGTGCTGGGAGAAAAGGTGCGCAACCTGAAAGCCTCGGGACTCGAGGAAGGCGTTTCGACCCGGCTCCTGATTTACGCGGGCGAGCTGATCCGGCAGGGAATCGCGCCGCGCCGCGCCGCAACCGTAGCAGTCACCTGGTCGCTGACCGATGAAGCCGACAGCAAACGCGCGATCGACGAAGTCGTAAAAGCGATTTTTCCGTAGCCGCGGCGACCCGGTTTAACCCGCGCGTGGCGCGGCTGGCTTTGGAGCATAGGCGAGGTTCGACATGGCAAAACTTCTCCGACCGATGGAAACCCTGGTGGCCGCCGCCGCGCTTGCGGCGATTTTCGGATCGGCCGCGCCCGTCCGCGCGCAGGTTCCAACCGCGAGTCTGCAAACTGGTCCGCGGCTCGATTTTCCCGCCGGTCTTGCGACCGATAACCGCACCGTCTATATCGCGAACTCGCGTAACAACACGATCGTCGCGGTGGACGTCGTCTCGCACAGCATCACGCTGATCGCGGGAACCAATTTCCAGGACGGCAGCAACGACGGCGTGGGTGCGACGGCGCGCTTCAACAGCCCCGACGGGATGACGCTGGTAAATCAGGACCTCTACGTTCTGGACACCAACAATTCCGACTTGCGCAAGATCAGCCTCGGTAGCAACACCGTCAGCACCGCGGCCGGCACCGCCAATATCTCCGGCACCGACGACGGCCACGCCAGCGCGGCGCACTTCAACCTGCCCACTCAAATTACCAACGACGGACAGAACCTGTATATCTCCGACAGCGGCAACAATCTTATCCGCCGCCTGTCGCTGGCTGACGGGATGGTCAAGACTATAGGCGGACAGGCGCAGGTCGGGGGCAAAGTGGACGGACCCTTGACCAAATCCGAGTTCAACGGGCCAAGCGGAATCGCCACCGACGGCAAGTTTGTTTATGTCGCTGACACCGGCAACGACGCGATCCGGAAAATCGATCTCTCGAGCATGACGACCTCGACGATTGCGGGCACCGGCGAAGAGGGCAGCAAGGACGGTCCTGGCCCGCAGGCGCAGTTCAATAATCCGGGCGCGCTGTGCCTTAACGGAAGTATCCTCTACGTGATGGACGGTGATAATCACGCGATCCGCAAAATCGACACCGGAACCTTTAACGTGACTACCCTGACCCAGGTCAACGGACATATCGGCTCGGGATGCGCCATCGCCAGCGACGGCAAGACTTTGTATTACTCCGACACGACCGAGAACGCGGTGCAGGCGACCGATACCTCCAATGGCAACTTCGTGCCGCTCTATCCGTTGACCCAATGAGACCGGCCGCCATCACCGCGCGCAAAGTTTCGTGATCGATCTGCGCAGCGACACCGTTACTCTGCCTACGCCCGAGATGCGCGAGGCGATCGCGCGCGCCGAACTGGGCGACGACGTTTACGGCGAGGATCCCACCGTCAACCGGCTCGAGGCGATGGCTGCCGCGATGGTTGGCAAAGCGGCCGCCCTGCTGGTGCCGAGCGGCACGATGGGCAATCTGGCCGCGATGCTGACGCATTGTGCGCGTGGCACCCGCGCGTTCGTCGGCTCCGAATCGCACACCAATCTGTATGAAGCGGGAGGCGCCTCGGCGCTGGGCGGGATCATACTGACTCCGATTCATAACGAGGAGAGCGGCGAGCTTTCCCTCGACGAGCTTCGCCGCGAACTCTCCGCTCCGGAAGATGACCACTTCGCGCACGCGGGACTGGTCGTGATCGAAAACACGCACAACCGCTGCGGCGGCGCGCCGATCGCGCTCTCGCACATGGCAGCGGTCGCCGAGTTGGCGAATCGCAAGGCGCTGCCGGTTCATCTGGACGGCGCGCGCATCTTCAACGCCGCGGCCGCTCTGGAAGCCAAGCCATCCGCGATCGCCGGTTATGCCGACACTGTCTCCTTCTGTCTGTCCAAGGGGCTTGCCTGCCCTGCAGGCTCGATGCTGTGCGGAAGCCGCGAGTTCATCGCGCGGGCGCGCCGCACGCGCAAGCTGCTCGGCGGCGGGATGCGCCAGGCAGGAATCCTCGCGGCGGCGGGAATCGTCGCGCTGACCACGATGGTCGATCGGCTGGCCGAGGACCATTCGCATGCGCGCGCCCTCGCGCAGGGACTCGCGCTGGTCGCGGGGATCAATGTGCGCCAGGTTTCGCGCCGCACCAACATGGTGGTGTTCGACGTTGACGGCGAGGCGGCGGGCGCGCGGAAGTTTAATGAAGCGATGCGCGAACGCGGCGTCCTGTTCTCGCCGCGCGAGCCCGGCTCATTCCGCGCGGTCACCCACTACGGAATCTCGCGCGCCGATATCGATCGCGCGGTCGCGATGGCGGCCCAGGCCGCCGGCGAAACCTTCGGCGACTAAACCGCTCGCAGGGAATGCTCCAATTCCGGAGTATCTGCTTGACGTAGTATGCGCGCCGTAGTAGCTTGGTCGGCGAAGTGATCAAAAGCTTCAAGAACCGGGCGACGGAGCGGATCTATGACGGAGAAAATCTTGGCGGATTTCGATCATTAGATCGAACGCTAGCCCGCAAACGGCTGGACGCACTCAATGCCGCAACTGCGTTCTCGGACCTGCCCCCACTAAGGAGCATTCATCTGCACCGTCTCAAAGGTGACCGGAGGGGCCAATGGGCGATATCGGTAAATGGCCGATGGCGAATCTGCTTCGATTTTCGCGCGGGAGATGTATACAACGTCGAGATCGTAGATTATCACGAGGGCTGAATTGTGATGAAAAGAATTCCAACGCATCCGGGTGAGATTTTGAAGGAAGAGCTGGTGGAGCGCGGACTGAGCGCTAACCGCCTCAGCCTCGATCTGGCTGTCCCGTCTGGCCGGATCGTCGAAATTATAAATTGTAAGCGCGCCATTACTCCCGACACCGCGCTCCGCCTCGGCCGGTACTTCGGTAACGCGCCGCAGTTCTGGATGAATCTGCAGGTGCAATACGATCTCGCGGTCGCCGAACGCGAGCATGGCGCCGAAATTTCGGCGCGAGTGGGTCGTGTCGCCTGATTTGCCGCTGAACCATGGATTCCCTGGAATCGCTGTTCTCGCTGCATGGGCGCCGGGCGCTGGTCACCGGCGCGTCGTCGGGGCTGGGCGTTGAATGCGCGATCGCGCTTGCGATTGCGGGCGCCGATGTCGCCCTGGTCGCACGGCGGGCAGATCGCGTCGGGAAACTTGCCGCGGAGATCTCGAAGACCTATCGGGTCAAGGCCATGGGGATTGGCGCCGACGTCTCGCTCGACGCCGACCTGGATCGTGCGATAGCGCATGCGAATGACGCGTTCGGCGGCGTGATCGATATCCTGGTGAACAACGCCGGGGTCTCGCCTACCGGACGCGCAGAGAATTTCAAGCGCGAGGATTGGGATCATGCGCTTGCGGTGAACCTGACCGCGCCGATGATGCTCTCGCAGCGGGTCGCGCGCGCGCTTATCGCCGCGAAAACGCCCGGCCGTATCATCAACATGGCCTCGATCTACGCAAGTGTCGCGAGCTCGGTCTATCGCCTGTCGGCGTATACCGCGACCAAGGCCGCGCTGGGCAATCTCACCCGGCAACTCGCCGTCGAATGGGCGCCGCACGAAATCCTGGTCAATGCGATCGCGCCCGGATGGATTCCCACCGAGGCGACCGAAGGCGGAATGGCCAAGGCCGCCAACCGCCAGCGCATGGAAACCTTCACTCCCCTTGGCCGCCTGGGCCGTCCTGAAGAAATCCGCGGCGCGGTGGTCTTTCTTGCCGGTCCCGCTTCCAGCTACGTTACCGGCGCCATGCTCGCGGTTGACGGCGGCTACACCGCATGGTGACGCAGCCGCAGTGACCAGCCGTATACGCGAGCAGGGCGGGGGAAGTAGATGAGCAATCGGAAGCTCTCGCGCCAGATTTTCCGCCGCAAGCCAGCCGCGATGCTGATGGCTGAGGCTGAGCACAGCGGTGGACTCAAGCGCGTGCTCGGCGCGCTTGACCTTACGATGCTCGGGATCGGCGCGATCGTCGGTGCCGGAATTTTCGTGCTGACCGGAGTCGCGGCCGCAAAATACGCCGGACCCGCGGTCACACTCTCATTCGTGGTGTCAGGATTCGCGTGCGCGATGGCGGCGCTGTGTTACGCCGAATTTGCGGCGATGATCCCGATCGCGGGCAGCGCGTATTCGTATTCCTACGCCACGATGGGCGAGTTGGTCGCCTGGATCATCGGATGGGATCTCGTGCTCGAGTACGCGGTCGGCGCCGCCGCCGTGGCGGTCGGATGGTCCGGTTACTTGCAGGTAATTCTGAAAGGCTTCGGGCTTAGCCTGCCGAGCGCGATCGCGCACGCGCACGGAGCGGGCCCCGGCGGTCTGATCGATTTGCCCGCGTTGCTCATCGTGCTTGTGATCACAGCGGTGTTGTACGTCGGAATTTCGGAAAGCGCACGGCTCAATTCGGTGATCGTCGCGATCAAGCTGGCCGCGATCGCGCTCGTGATCGTCGTTGGCGCATTTTATATCCGCCCGGCCAACTGGTCGCCATTTGCGCCGATGGGATGGAGCGGGGTGATGAAGGGCGCCGCGGTGATCTTCTTCGCTTATATCGGATTTGACGCGGTTTCGACCGCGGCCGAAGAGGTGATCGATCCGAATCGCGACCTGCCGATCGGAATCCTCGCATCGCTGTTCGTCTGCACCGCGCTCTATATCCTGGTCGCTGCGGTGCTGACCGGGATGGTTCCGGCGCACACGATTGACCTGAACGCGCCGCTTGCGTCGGCTTTCGTGCATCGCGGGTTGAACGCGGCCTCCGGAATAATCTCGCTCGGCGCCGTGGCGGGTCTGACTTCCGTGCTGCTGGTGCTGCTGCTTGGGCAATCCCGGGTGTTCTTCGCAGTCTCGCGCGACGGGCTGCTGCCGGCAGCCTTCAGCCGGATCCATCCGCGTTTCCGGACTCCATATATCCCGACGACGCTAACCGGAATCGCAGTCGGGATCACGGCCGCGCTGCTGCCGATCCAGGAGATCGCGGAGCTTACCAATATCGGCACGCTGTTCGCGTTCGTGCTGGTATGCCTCGGGCTGATGATTCTGCGCTGGATCGCGCCCGAGATGCACCGGCCGTTTCGTACTCCGCTGGTGCCGGTCGTACCGAGCCTCGGCGTGATCTTCTGCCTGTACCTGATGCTCAGCCTGCCGGTCGTGACCTGGATCAGGTTCTTTGTCTGGATGGCGATCGGGTTTGGAATCTATTTCGGCTACGGGCGCTTCCATAGCCGCGTCGCCGCGGCAGCAGATAGAGCTGCCGCCGCCGCAGCCGACTGACGCGGCCTCGCACGCTGCCTCTCCGCTCTATTGATTGGCGGCTTTTTGTGCTGCCGCGGCTGCTGCCGCTGCCGCCGCGTGAGCTGCCGCCGCCTTCTGCTGCGCCTGCTCCCGGATGTCGCCGCGCTTGATGTTGCCGGTCATCTTTCTGCCCGCGGCCGCGCCGAGCGCCTGCTGCTCCCACTTGGGCTTGGCCATCTCGACCCACTTGCCATTGAACAGCGTGTAGGAAAACACCAGGTACTTGAGCGTGCCGGTCGCGGCGCCTTTCGAGCTGCCGGGCTTGGTGGGATCGTATTCAGCCCCGCCCAGCTTGACGCTGCACGAGAGCTGATGACGCGGACCATAGGTCGGCAGGTACTCGAATTTCTGCTGCAGATCGACGTAGGTCTTTTTCGCATTCTTGCGCTCGTCCTGCTCGTCAAGGTACGGACCCGCTTCGTCCGAAACTTTGTCGGTCAGCGAGCGTTGCAGCGCCGGCGTCAAATCCTGCTGGACCCGATGATGCGGTAGCATTTGCGCGTGCAGCGGTAGGAGATTTGCCGGTGAAAACAGCAGCGCGGCCGCTATCAAAGCGGCCGCGCTGGTTATGTATCGCATTTTCATAGCGGTCTAATCCTTACCAGATTAGACGGCTGCGAGCACGTCCGAATTCGTTATTCCGAGCCGCTGCCGCCTCCGGAACTGATTCCGCGGCCGAATGCGGAGACCTGGTTCTGCCACTGTTCGCCGAAGGCGAGGATCAGCACCTGCTGATTGATGTGCGAATCGTGGGTCAGCGAGCGCATCGCGCCGCCACCCGCGTTGGCCAGCACCTTGAACGCGGCCTGGGTCTGCTTGGCGAACTGCGGCA
>JBAPSR010000100.1:0-2029 GCA_049281755.1 Binataceae bacterium (SeqCode) | reverse complement strand
GCCCGGCGCGGAATCGATCTGCGCGCCGCAGGCGCGGCAGAACCGGTCATCCTCGCCGGCCCTGGCGCTACCGCATCGTCCGCAAAATCCGGCTTGCATCACTCACGCTCGCACGGGAATTACACCGCAGCGCATTTTATTATCCGCAGATTTGGTACTTTGACAAAAAAGTCTGTAAGGACGTGCAACACAAGCACTCATCTACATTCTGCCGTGCAGCAAGTAGCGACAAATACAGTGATTGATAACCTCGTGGCTGTCAAAGTGGCTGTCAGATCGCGCGCGTGGATCTTCCGAATTGGCTAAAGGCTACAAATACTGATGACATCAGGGCGTGGCATTGGCACTCACGGCCTTTGCCACGCCCGCCTTGCTTGGCGATTCGATCAAACCAGTCTCGCGCGCTGATCAGGGCTGCACGCTGCCGTTGAGCGACGCCTGCGAAGGTACGCCACTCCCCGGCGTAGTCACGGATAGGAACGACGCGCTCGCGCCGATGGTGCCCGCGCCGGTGGCTGAAGAATATTTTCCGGTTCCACCGTTGATCACATAGGACCCGGTGAACACGTCGACCGCGTTGTTGTTAGTTGAGCATACCGGCCCCGACGCGAGAAAGGTGATCGTCTGATGGCCTTTCTTATCGCTGATGGTGCCGACTCCGGTTGCAGGGGCGCAAGGTGGTACTGCGGTGATTGGGTCCCCCAAATTGGTTATATCGATGCCCAGGGTGAGTGATGCGGTCCCGCCGTTGAAGCCATTGTTACCCGTGATTGAGTAGGTGCCGGTCATACACAAGCACGCGTGCCCGCCGGGGCAGGAGATCGTCGGTGTCGTGCATCCGCCAGAATCAGTAACTGCGGTCCCAGTAGCTTGCGCGCTGAGCGGCCCGAGTCCTGCCGTTGCGCTGTCAGCCGCGAACGCTCCCGACGCGAAAAACAGCCCGGCGGCGGCCGCCGTTATTATTGTACCAAGTTTGAAAAACGGTTTTCTCGAAAACATCGACTGACCTCCCATCTGAATCGATTGATAAAACCTAGTCGTCCATTACACGTGCTCACGCGGGACAGATTTCTACGACGTGTTTCGAAATTTGGTGACGGACGGCTGTCCGCTTCGCATTTCATCAGAACCTCTTCCTGCAAATTCGTGTTAAAGATTTCCAACGGAGTCCAATCCCTGCGCCTGCATCGGACCGAAGGTCCGGGATGATCGGGATGAAGCGGTACGGCTAGTTTCCCTTGAGGCGGGGATCGTCGGTCGCGATGCAGGCGGCGTTGTCAACGCGCCCACGTGCGAGTTCGGGGTCGGCCGCTTGCCGTCTCTGAAAGCGCCTCAGCTCCCCGGTAGCGTCAAGCTTCGCTGGATCGCCATTCTTATTCCGGAGTTCCGTGAGCGCCGTCTTGCAAATATCTGCGATATCAAAATTGGTTACGATGGTCCAGTGCGAGCTGCCGAAACCAATATCCTTGCCGCGAGCATCGTATATTTCGAGCGTCGTTACCAGGCGGGCCGCACCGGTTTTATGAGCGCTCCGGCCACCGGCGCGGCCGCCACCGGCTCCTGAGGTCGTTCCTGAGATCCTGGCCGGCGCCCTGATACTCGCGCGCGGCGCCCGGCGCGGAGTCGATCTGTGCGCCGCACGCGCGGCAAAACCGGTCATCCTCGCCGGCCCTGGCGCTACCGCATCGCCCGCAAAATCCGGCTTGCATCACTCACGCTCGCCCGGGAATTGTCGCCGCATTTTCAGTGTGTGCAATGTCTTCAGCCATCCCTCAGAATTTGCGGCTCCGCTGATAGCGCGAATACTGTGTGGTACATTTGTGGGGATCAGATGCAGCAAGTTTAGACCTCGAACAATACCACGGGCGATTCCAGAGGAAGGAACAATGCGCAAGGAATTTTTCGTCGATCGGAAATGTATCACGCGTCCTCCAGTGCATCCGGGCGTCCTGTTCGCGCGCGACATTCTGCCGAGCCTTGGACGCCGCACAATCGGCGAAATCGCAATGCTGCTGAACGTCAGCCGTCA
>JBAPSR010000099.1:0-5510 GCA_049281755.1 Binataceae bacterium (SeqCode) | reverse complement strand
CGAAGCTGAATACCAGCGAGCGGTTCGGATCTGACTCGCTCGTCGATTGGGGCGGCGTCGGAAAGCGCCGGATGAACGAATGGGTAACCGCCGACGCGCTCTACGTCCTGCACGCCGCCGGCCGCGTTTAAGATCAGTCGAGCTGGTTGCACTAATCGCTTCACGGAGATCCTTCGCGAAGCCTGCCCTGAGCGTCGCCGAAGGGGCTCAGGATGACATCAACTGAGCGTCTACGAGAAAATCGACAGCCCCTTCCGTGCGGGAAGGGGTAGGGGTTAGGTCGATCTTTTTTGGCTCCAAACTCTCCGGTCACGCCCGGGTTCATTGGCGCTCATCTCCACCGTGACTTTTTTGAGAGGTGCTTACTTCGCAACCCCACGCGAATGCTACAATCCGCCGCGGAGGCTTCATCATGCGACCTGTGAAATTCAACTGCGGATTGCCGACCACCGACTTCGCCGCGATGACCGCGATGGCGCGCCAGGCCGAGGAACTCGGCTTCTTCTCGGTCTCGATCGACGACCACTTCTTCATGCGCGGCCTCATGTCCGAGCCCAATGCACCGCATCTCGAATGCTACACGGCGCTCGCCGCCGTCGCCGCCGTGACCAAGACCGTCAAGCTCGCGCCGATGGTCACCTCGATGTCCTATCGCAACCCCGCGCTGCTGGCGAAGATGATCGCGACGCTCGACAATATCTCGGGCGGACGCTTTATCGCGGGCCTTGGCGCAGGATGGTTCAAAGAGGAATACGTCGCCTACAACTATCCGTATCCGTCCAACGCCGAGCGGATCGAGCAATTCGCCGACGGGATCAAGGTTCTGAAATCGATGTGGACCGAGGACGAGCCGAGCTATCACGGCCGCTTTCATTCGGTCGAAAAAGCTTACTGCTTTCCGCGTCCGATCCAGAAACCCTATCCGCCGATCATGATTGGCGGCGGCGGCAAGAAGATTCTCAAAATCGCCGCCGAAGAGGCCGACATCCTGAACCTCAATCCGCCCATCACCAAGGGCGTGGTGGACCTGAACGACGCGATGAAGTTCGACCGCGCGGAAGTTCAGCGCCGCATCGGCATCCTGGACGACTTCGCGCGCGCGGCGGGCCGCAAGGCTGATGCGATCGAGATGTCGGGGCAGACCTTCGTCCTGATCGCGAAAGAAAAGAGCGTCGCCGACGCGATGATCAAAGCAACCGCGCAAGCGATGGGAATCGCCGACCCGGAACTCGCGCGCAAGTCGCCGCAAGTGCTGGTCGGCACGGTGGACGAGATCAAACGCGAGCTGGATTTCCGGATAGAAAAATTCCGGATGACCTATTTCGTGTGTCAGTTCATGGCCCCGGAAGGCGCCGAACTATTCGCCAAAGAGGTGATGCCAAAGTATCGGCGGTGATAATCATCTGCGTTCGTCCGAGGAAACCCCGTGCCCTTGGAGGGTCGGTTTTCTGGCAGACGCGCAATTGTTGTCGTCCTGAGCCCCTTTCGCCGTCGCTCAGGGCAGGCTCCGTGAAGGATGACAGATAAGAATTCGGCGCTTATCGTACCGCGGTGAGGAACGTTTTTCAGCGAGGCGCGATCAAAAGGAAGCAGAGCAGCACCCTCACCCGCGCGTCACGATGCTTGCGAAAAAGAATCGCAAGCATCGCGCCGCGCCGCCCTCTCCCGGAGGGAGAGGGTGTCAGCAGGAATCGCGGCGCCTTTGCGCCAAGGCAACCTTCGCGCGGAATTTAGTCCGCGAGCATTGGATTGGGCTTTGGATAGCCGAGCTCCGCGAGCTTCGCGTCGATCACCTCGAGGTCCTTGCTCATCGCCGTGTCGCGCGAGGCTGCTGCGCGTTGCGCTATGTTCTCGACGCTGCGGCGAATCTCGCGCAGAGCCGCACCCTCGCTTCCGGTCATTTGCACGATCGCGATAAAGCACAGCCACGGAACAATCACCGCGGCGGCGACCGTCACCACCATCAGCACGCGTGCGCGCGCCTCGACCCGATCCGCAATCGCAAGCATCTCGGTGTCGTCGGCGGAGATCAGATCGGAGACCAGTCCCTGCAAGTCACGCAGCCGCGGCTCGAAGCTGTCGTCGCCCGGCTGCGCCGTGCGCATCACGTCGAAAACCGGATTCGCCGCCGCGGCGATTTTCTCGATCGCGTCGTGCTCCGCCTGGGTGCGCGCGTGCGAACGCGCCGCATCGATCCAGCCGACGAATCCGCGCTGCTGATCGCGGACGATCTGCGATCCTTCCGGCTGTGTGCGTCCCCAATCCATTTTGTACAGCGCGTTTTCCATCCCGCGCGCCGCTTCCACCGCCTCGTACTGATTATCGTGCAGCATCGCGGGCATCGCGCCGAACCCATAGAAACTTAGCGCGAGGATCGGCGCCGCGATGAGCAGGATTATCGGCGCGATTATCGCTATGAATCTGAGCTTGGTGGTGATCGTAATTCGGGCCATCGTAGTACCGTTCCCGCAAGATTGCGTGCCAACAAAGATGCGCGTGCGGCGCCGCCAAATGCAACGCCCCGCGCGACACGATGCGCGCCACGCGCGTTTATGCAATGATCGCCGCGATGAATTTCGCCGATCGCCTGGCCGACGCCGCGGAAAAGAAAAATTCCTGCGCGATCCTGGGCGTCGATCCTCAACTCGATACCAAAGACTCCCCCGGTGTGCCGAAATCGCACACGCTTGCGCGCTTTTGCTGCGAAATCGTCGAGGCCTGCGCACCGCACATCTGCGCCCTCAAGCCGCAACTCGCCTTCTATGAAGCGCGCGGCATCGACGGGATGCGCGCGTTCGTCGAGGTGGTGCGCACCGCGCGGCGTCTCGGCCTGGTCGTGATCGCCGACGCCAAGCGCGGCGATATCGGATCGACTTCGGCCGCATACGCCGAGGCCTTTCTGGGCGACGGCGATTTCGGATGCGACGCCGTCACCGTCAATCCGTATCAGGGCGCCGACTCGACGATGCCGTTTATCGCGCGGGTCGCGGCGGGCCGCGGCGTGTTCGTGCTGGTCAGGACTTCGAATCCGTCGTCCGGGGAATTTCAGGATTTGGCCGCAGACGGCCGCGCGATGTGGGAGCATGTCGCAGCACGCGTCCACGGATGGGGCAGCGACTATCTGGGCGCATCCGGATTGAGTCCGGTCGGCGCTGTTCTGGGCGCGACCTTTCCCGACGAAGCCCGTCGAGCGCGCAAGCTCATGCCCAACGCATTCATCCTGGTGCCCGGCTACGGCGCGCAGGGCGCAAGCGCCGCGGACGCGATTGCGGCCGCGCGCCCCGACGGCACCGGCATAATCGTAAATGCGAGCCGGAGCCTGATGTACGCGTATCGAAAGGCGCAAGGAAAATCGCCCGCCGAAGCGGCCGCCTCTGCCGCCGCCGCGATGCGCGCAGACCTCAACGCCGCCCTCGCAAAGCAAGCATAGTCTGATACCCCTCGCCGTTTTCTTTTTCGAACAGAGCGCACTTCACCGGGCCGCCGCAGTAGCGGCACGACTGCGCGCAAGGTAAAGAAACGGTGGCTGATCGAGAGGAGCTGACGATGCCGGCGAAGCAAACACCGAACGCGACCGCGCCGCGAAGACGCCCGCGATGGGGCCGCAGGCTGCTGCTGGTGATCGTCATTTTCGTCGTCGCCGGGTTTGCGCTGACCGAGTATGCAGTCCGCAACCCGCCGGCATCTTCGACGTTCCAAACCACGCTCGAACAGGGCTACGCGAACATCTCAAAGGCAGCAGTGATAACGGCCGGACAGGTTCCCGGCGGACAATCGATGCCGGCGGACGAAGTCTTCAGAGCCACGGCCCATGGTGGGCTTCAACGCCTTGACGATGCTTCCATATCGACGCTGATTCGGCTTCGCGCCGATCTTGCCGTCCGGGCCGATCCGAAAACCTGCGCCGCGTTATGGTCCGGCGACAATCTTAATCTTATCCCGGCGATCGAATCGCTTCCGGATGATCAGCAGCAAGCGTGGGCGCAGCTATTCGACCAGGCTGCCGCGGCGACCGTGAACAACATGCCGATACGGCCCGCTCCGTCGCCGGAGCAATATCAGGAAGCGTTCAACCGGACGATGGCGGGGCTCGAACCGTCGGAGTTTGAGGAAATCGAAAGCGTAGTCACCAGCCCCGAGCATCAGTCGCGTAGAGATCAATGTATCGCGGCGCGCCTGTTCTATGGACGGCTAAACCAGATGAACAATGCCGACGCGCTGATCGTTACCCGATCAAGACTGTATCAATAGAGTTCCAAATCGCCGCCCGCCCGGCTTCGTGCTCACTCAGCAGTCGACGAACCGACCAGTTTGCTCATGGCATTCGGCGACCACCAGCTTTTCCCCAGCGGCTGATGCCCGGCGTTGGGCCATCCGCTCTGCTGCAGCCAATTCTCAAACTCCTGCGAATAGTATTGATTTGCGCTCGCGCCGTCCGGCAGCTTGGTCGCGGTGGGATTCGCGTCAGCCCACTGCTGGCCGGAAGGAGTCCATTTCGGGACCCCCGCAGGAGGCTGGATCTGAAAAGGAGTCTTTGGGATCGCCTGCCCGTCGACGACCTTGAACGCCTCAGCGTTCCAGTCCAGACCGGCGCCGGGAGTTGTTTTGGCATACAAGGCGTAGTGCGCTTGCTGCATCGAGGTGTAGTTGCCACCCGGAACGCCCCACGGCTTTATCCGCACAACTCCGCCATCCGAGTTGGAAATAAAAATCTGCGGCACTTTATTTGTATTGGTCAAATCGGTTTCTGCGGCGGCTGGATTCCCGACTCCCTTGGGATCCGGATAGTTCAGCGGTTGGGCAAATTTCTGGCTGAGCGTCCAGTTCCCCGATTTATAAGTCCCTGGGGTATCCCCGGGTTCCCATCCGCCTCCAGCTTGGCCAACCTCCTGCACCACCTGCTGCCAGGTTTTTCCCTGGAGCTGCGTAGGCGTGATTCCTTTGACCGATTGGCCCAGAGTGCCGTTGTTGAAGTTGTTGAGCGCGTTCTCGACATCGGGCGGCAGATTCGAAGTAAAGTTCGCTTTGAGATAGTTGCCGAGCGGCCCGCTTCCGCCTTCATCAGGAGCAGGCGATCCACCGGTCGCAGTTGGATTTCCCGGGCCTCCGCCATTTGCGCCGCCGCGGTTGACCAGGACGCCGCGCTGACCCGGCATCCCATTGGTCACTGTTTGACCGCCGTACCCTCCGAGGCCTCCGTTCGCTATCGATCCTCCCGCAGTACCTCCGCTCGCCATCGCCGCCGCTCGATTGGAAAAGAAAGACGTCCCGGTCTTCAGGGCGGATTGCGCGGCAGCTTGCGGCGTCGCTCCATTTGCGATCGCGTTGTTGTATGCGCCCTTCCCCCCTGAGATACCGGCACCAGCGGCCGCAGCGAGCCACGCTCCTCCGACCATCGTTGCAGCGTCTTGCGGGCTCATCGGATTAGTCCACTGGTTTTGAAGATTCTGCGCAGCCGGTTGCGAGGTGCTCGCGAAATAAGGCAGCGCCTGCGGAATGCCGTTGATCGC
>JBAPSR010000098.1:0-1537 GCA_049281755.1 Binataceae bacterium (SeqCode) | reverse complement strand
GAGCGATCGCGCGCGGTCCGTCGCGGCTGACGGATTCGCGCCGGCGCAGCAACCGCCGCATCCCTTCACCCGGATTCGCGAGCGCCCCCTCGAACCAGCGCGAGAATGCCAGCTCGAGGATCGCGTCGGCGGTGTCCTCGGCCGCGACCTCGAACATCGGATCGACGCGCGCCTGCACCGGCCGTTCGCGCAAGAGATCGGCGCAGAACGAGTGGATCGTCCCGATACTCGCCTGTTCGAGCTCGCGCAGCGCGCCGCTCAAGCGCGCGCGCGGCTCTTCGCCTTGCGAGGAATCATTGCGCGCGCGCTCGATTTCGGCGCGCAGCCTGAGCTTGAGTTCGCCCGCCGCTTTTTCGGTGAAGGTCACCGCGGCGATATGCGCGAGCGTGCCGCGCCCCGACGCGATCACCGCGACGATCCTGCTCACCAGCGCCGTGGTCTTGCCGGTGCCCGCCGCGGCCTCGACCACCAGCGTGGCGTCGAGTTCGAGCGCAATCGCGTCGCGCGCGGCCTGATCGGCAACTATACCGTTGGTGCTCATTTCATTTTGCGCAGACGCGTCAACGCTTCCAGCCGCGCGTGCGGCTTGACATCTTTGACCCGGCGCTCTTCGTACGGACCGCATACGCGCCGGTAATCGCACCATTCACATTCGCGCTCGGCCGGCGCGGCGGGAAGAAACCCGTCGTGGAGCGCCTGCCCGACGATCGCCGCAAACTCGGCCTCGGCCGCGCGCGCGGCGTCGTCTATCGCGACGATCCGCTCCTCGTACCCGCCCGCCGCCGTGCAGTAGTAGAGCCGGCCCAGCCCGATCGATTCGCCGAGCACGCGTTCCGCCGCAAGCGCGTACAGAACCGGCTGCAAATATTTTCCTCCGCCGATCACGAAATCGTTCGCGGCGCGGACCCGGCCCGTCTTGTGATCGGTCACGCGCAAACGTCCGTCGCCCGCGCGTTCGATCAGATCGATCGACCCGCGCAGCATCAGCCCGCCGTCGAGCGCGCTCGGCTCGGGCGAGCTCGCCGGATCAGCCTGCGCGCGATCGGCGAGTCCGAACGCCAGCTCGAAACGCTCGGGCCGCCAGCGTTCGGGATCCTCGGCGGCGCGCCGCAGCCACTCGCGCAGGTCGGCGCGGATCGATTCGATTCCGTCGAGCCATACCCGCTCGATCGCAGGCGCAAGCTCCTCGCGCCGTTTCGTCGCGACTTCGTCGAGCGTTTGGTCGAGCAGCGCGCTCGCCGCCTCGAGCGTCGCGGGCGTGACCGGCAACGCCTCGATGGCGCGCAAGCGCGAAAGGATTTCGTACTGAACTTCGGCGAACAGGCCTCCGCGCGTCAACGGATCGATCACCTCGATCGCGACCGCCTCATCACGCGGCTCGAGCCGATGAATCGCCTGCAGGAAAAACCGGTACGGACACTGCGCGAAATGCTGCAGCGAGGTGGGCGAGTACGAGCGAGCGGCAAGCTGATGCCGCCCCAGCGCGGCCAGCGCCGCCGGCTCCGGATCGACCAGGCCATCGGCCGTGGTCCAGCGC
>JBAPSR010000097.1:0-3768 GCA_049281755.1 Binataceae bacterium (SeqCode) | reverse complement strand
CACCAGCGCGGCGACCGTCGCAAGGACGGCCAGCTCCGCGATCGCGCTTGCGCCGCCGAGCGTGTAGCCGGCCACGCCGCCAAGCCTGCGGCTGAACACCAGGCGCATCAGCAGGACGGCAATCGCGAAAGCGACCACCACGATCAGCCCGATATTTTGGTAGAGGACCGTGGTGAGGCCGAGCGCGATCACGCTCGCGACCCCGAACTCGCGAAAAGTTACGGCGACTTCGTAGGGCAGGCCGAGGCCCCATCGCTCGAGCGGCCGCAGCCCGTAGGCGACCGGCACGATCGCGAATCGCCCGAGCATCTGCGACATCACGATCGCGCTCGCGCGTCCGGCAGCTGAGCTGATTCGCGCGAGCACGATAGCTTCCAGAGCGAACGCGGCGATCGCGACTACCGCGCCGAGCGGACCGATTCGCGATAGCCCCGTGGGTCCCACCCGCGCGCCCTGGCGAAGCGCTTCGGCCGTGTCGGCGATTCCGCGCGACGGCAACCCCAGCATCGCGGCGAATGCGATTGCGAGTATCGCAACCGAGCGCAGACCGGGAGCTATGAGCGGGGCAAACGCGCGATCGATCGCCGCGAGCACGACTCCCGCCGCGAACCCGATGATCGGCGCGAACTCGAGCGCGCGCATCCGATCGTCGGGAGATCCGCGTGCGTCGTCTTTGAGCATCGGCCACAGCGTCAACGTCGCCGCGCACAGCGCCATTTCCCGAACGATCGCGCGCGGCGAAAGTTCGGAAGCTTGATGCTCGCCGTCCACTTTAGGCTCGCGCGTGATCCGCAAGTGATCGCGCGCAGGTCCGCTCAGCGCTTTTCGAACTGCTTATTGCCGAACAGATTGTTCCAGGATTCCTGGTCGTGCGGCTGCTTGCGCTCCTGCGCCGCCGCACGCATCTTCTCGACGATGTCGGCCATCACCGCGAAGCCGCGCTGCGTAGCCGGGCGGTTGCGAATCGCCTCGTACCATCGCTTGAGATTCGGATAGGTGTCGAGCTCCTGCCCCTGCATCTTGTGCGGCACCAGCCACGGATAGGTCGCCATGTCGGCGATCGAGTAGTCGCCCGCCAGGTACTCGCCCTCCGCAAGCCGCCGATCGATGACGTTGTAGATGCGCGAGGCCTCGTTGGTGTAGCGATCGATCGCGTACTTGAGCTGCTCGGGCGCGTAGCGGCGGAAGTGATGCGCCTGTCCGAGCATCGGGCCGACGGTGCCCATCTGGAACATCACCCATTGCAGCACGTTGTACTTGCCGCGCGGGTCGGCGGCCATGAACCTGCCGTGCTTCTCGGCCAGGTAGATCAAAATCGCGGCGGATTCGAAGATCGAGATCGGCTTGCCGCCGGGGCCGTCGGTATCGGTGAGCGCGGGCATCTTGTTGTTGGGACTGATCTTCAGAAATTCCGGCCTGAACTGATCGCCCTTGCCGATATTGACCGGCACGACGTTGTATTTGAGGCCGAGCTCTTCCAGCAGCATCGTGACTTTGTAGCCGTTGGGAGTAGGCCAGAAGTAAAGGTCAAGCATTGGAATTATACTCCAGGAATAGAGCAACTTTGCGCGCGTCGCTCGGCGAACGCAACCGACTATCTAGCTCGGCTCGGCGGCGGCGTCGCCTTTGCGTACGCCCATCAAGTAGGCCTCGATAAACGGATCGATCGCGCCGTCGAGGACCGCGTCGGTGTTGCCGATCTCGACGCCGGTGCGATGGTCCTTGACGATGCGATAAGGCTGCAGGACGTAGGAGCGGATCTGGCTGCCCCACGCGATTTCTTTTTTGTCCTTGCTGAACTTCTCGAGCTCCTCGCGCTTTTTGCGTTCTTCGAGCTCGAACAGCCGCGCGCGCAATATCTTCATCGCCATAGCGCGGTTCTTGTGCTGCGAGCGTTCGTTCTGGCAGGTCACGACGATCCCGCTCGGGATATGCGTCATCCGCACCGCCGAGTCGGTCTTGTTGACGTGCTGGCCGCCAGCGCCGGAGGCGCGATAGGTATCGATGCGCAAGTCGACCGGATTGATGATCACCTCGATCTTGTCGTCGATCGCCGGGAACACGAATACCGAGGCGAACGACGTATGCCGGCGCGCGTTCGCGTCGTACGGCGAGATGCGGACCAGGCGATGGATGCCAGCCTCGGCGCGCAGGTAGCCGTATGCGAAGTCGCCCTCGACCTCGAAGGTGGCGTTCTTGATTCCGGCGCCGTCGCCGGGTTGCAGATCGGCGAGCTCGGTCTTGAAGCCGCGCCGCTCGGCCCATCGCAGATACAGCCGCAGTAGCATCTCGGCCCAATCCTGCGCTTCCATTCCGCCGGCGCCCGGATGGATCGAGACGATCGCGCCCAGGCGGTCGAACTCGCCGCCGAGCATCACCTCGAACTCGCGCTGCTTGAGCTCCTCGCGCGCGGAGTCGAGCGCGGTCGCCGCCTCGCGCGCGGCCTCGCTGTCTTCCTTGCCGTCCTTGCCGCTTTCGGCAGGAGCTTCCTCGGACGCCATCTCGAGGAACAGGCGCGCTTCGTCGAGGCGCTTTTTCAGGCGCTCGAAGCCGGACAGGCGCTCGCGAATCTGGTCCTGCTCGCGCAGCGCGGCTTGCGCGGTCTCGGGACGATCCCAGAAATCGAGCTTGCTGGATTGTTCGAGAAGCTGGTTCTGGCGGGCGTTCAGTCCGGGGACGTCAAAGACGCCTCCCGAGCTTATCGGCGCGATCCTCGAAGTCGGCGAGCTCTTGTCGCATGTCGCTGATCATGGCATCACCTCGCGCGCGAGCATCCGCTCCCGCGAACTCTGCATTGTGCCACAGATCCTCGCGCGATTTAATGGGCGCACAATGGTTGTCATTCCCGCGCGTGGCTGCCGCGCGAGGAATCCCTAGGCGGCCATGCTCCAATCCACGCCACATGCAGCGGCCCCTCGTTCGGGATTCCTCGCGCGCGGCAGCCACGCACGCGGGAATGACACACTAACGTCGAGAGATGTCGATATTAAACCCAGCCGCTATCGGCGCGTCGACTCATCGAAATGACAGCAAACCGCGTCGCGGATCATCTGCTTCAACTCGTCGAGCGTGTCGGCCTCGGTGAAAAGTGGATGACCGAGCGCTCGCGCATAGTAGCCGCCTTCGGGAGATTCCTCAAAGATGAAGATTATTTTGGTTTCCGACATCGCGCTTGCACGACAAAGTGTCCGATCCGATTTTGATTGTGCGACAGATCCTCCCGCGATTTCATGTGCACGCGCGCGTGGGACTGTCGCTTAAGTTGTGAGTGTGCCTGCCCCGATTGTCCTTGGCAGTTAACCCCACTCTGAATCCGTGGGATCATGCGGAGGAGCAGTGAGAGAATAGGAATTATTGCTGTTCCGTTTCGGCACCCTCTGGTTCGCTGCGAAGCCCTCAGGGGTTATGAATCTAGGGACCCATTCGTGGAGCCACTCCTTAAGGTCACGCTCCCAAACCAATGGATATCTGACAGCCGAAAGCCAGAGGTCGTCATACGAGACTCTTCCGCGCGATTTTAACTCCGAAGAGATACCCCTCCGAGCCATACCTAGGTAGCGATCCCGCAGCCCGTTGTAGTAATTCGAATCAGCCATCTCCGTGGCTGAAAGAAGCTCTCCTTGTCTCTTACGCACGACCCTTTCCCTTTGATGCGCCTGCGCTCTTGCGGCTTCCATCACAAGCATCGCTTTCTGCTCTGCTTCCTTGAAGACCGCGACGCCTTCGCGATGTCGTGTGGCATGGATCAAATGAAAGTTGGTTCTATTC
>JBAPSR010000096.1:0-4216 GCA_049281755.1 Binataceae bacterium (SeqCode) | reverse complement strand
TCAAAATAATAGGTGTTGCTGCCGTATGGCACCTGGAACTGAATGTGATTGCCGCGGATAAAACCCTCCAGCGGCGCCAACTCGAAGCCCGGCTTGTGGATCACCAGCTCGCCGTGCAGGAAGCCGTTGGGCTGCGGGCGCAAGCGGAGCTCCATCCCCGGATGGCCCCCGCCGGGAAGACCGCTGATCGTACCGGTCGCGAGCGTAGGACCAACCAGGCTCGCGGTGGCTGTTCCCGATCCCGATGAACCGTAACCGCCCCCGCTATAGCCGCTCCCACTGCCGCTATATCCTCCGCCACTGCTGGGCGCGGACGAATACGGCCCTCCGGCGGATGCGAGCACGCGGAACTTCTTCTGTCCGAAGTATTGCCCGTTCAGATAAAAGTTGACCGTATAGGTTCCCGGCAAAAAAGCGCCTCCGCGGGAATTGCCGACCCGTCCGCTGAAGGTCGCGATACGCTGGCCCGGCGATATGTTCTGCCAATCGTTGACGCTTCCGAGCGTGCGCCCATCGGGCGCGATATAGGCCGCGTCGACGCGGTACTGGCTCGATTCGAGCCCGAACAGGCGATTGTCGAACGAGACTTGCCATCCGACGAACAGGACCTTGGAGACGTCGAAGCTGGTGGTCGCGCCGGAAATGGCGGTGCCGGTCTTGGTGGTATTGAGAAACTGGATATCGCGCAGTTGCAGCGGTTTGCGGCGCGCCTCTTCGATCATCGCAAGGCGGTGCGCTTCTTCGGCGCGTTTGGCTTCGTCGGCTTTCGTGGCGGCTGCGGCTGCCGCTTCGCTGGCGGCTGCGGCTTTGCGCGCGGACAGATCCTGCGTTACCGAGAACTGGTTTTCGCCCAGCATCTGATCGTCCATGTAGAGGGCGACCTTGTAACTGCCCGCCGGCTTATCGGTCATCGTGGGCATCAGCGCGACGCCCGAGAAATCGGCGGTCGATTGCGACGGACCCAGGTAAACTTCCTGATTGCTCGAAGCGATCTGGAGCCCGTTTGGATCGTAGAAGCGCGCCTCGATCTTGTCGGAGCGGCCGGCCAGTCCCGCCAGCGCGTTGGTGAACGTCGCCGACCATTTCAGATAGCGCGCGTTGGTCAGATCGGTATCGGTGAACGAGGCCTGCGGCGGTCCAAGCGGAGTGCCCTCACGCGTCGACAGCGCGAGCGTCATCTGCTCGAAGTCGAGCGGATGCTGCTGCGCCTTGGCCAGCAGCTCTTCATGCTTCCATGGCAGCCCGTCGATAAATCCTTTGACCCCGAGCTGAATCTGGAGCTGCGGATCCGAATAGACATAGGTCGCGCCGAACGCCATCCCGCCGAGCACGGCGCAAAACACCAGCAGCGCAATCGCGCGGCGCGCGGCACTCTTTGGCTTGCGCGTCCGGTACGCCAACTCGTGCGGCAGCTCGTCGGGAATGGCGGCGAGCGACAGGTCGTCGGTGCCCGCACGCGCAGTGACGCCGCGCGCACCTGCGTCCTCGAGCCCGCGGCCATAGAGCATCATGTCGCGGAAGTCGGCGACGCTGGCGGGTCGGCGCGCCACGTCGTAGGCGAGCGCGGCGTCGATCGCGCCGGCCAGATTCGGCGAGAGCGCGGGGCGCAGCTCGCGGATCGGCGGAAAGCTGAACGGCGGAAATTTCTCGGGGTCCCGACCGGTGAGTACGTAGTGGAGCGTCGCGCCGAGCGAGTAGAGGTCGCTGCGCGGATCGACGTTGCCCTGGTATTGTTCCGGCGGCGCGAAGCCGAGCGTGCCGATCATCGTGCCCTTGCTCGAGGCCTTGAACAGCCGCGCAATTCCGAAATCGATCAGTACCGCGCGCCCCTTGGGCGTCAGCATCACGTTGGACGGCTTCATGTCGCGGTAGATGATGGGCGGCTCATGCCCGTGCAGGTAACTCAGCACGTCGCAGAGCTGGCGCGCGATGTCGATAACCAGGCCCTCGGGAAGAGGTTCGCCGCGCACCGCGAGCTCTTCTTCGAGGTTGCGCCCCTCGACGTACTCCATCACCAGGTAGTGGCGGTTCTGGTCGTCGAAGCGATCGGTTATCGCGGGAATCGCCGGATGCTTCAGTTGGGCAAGGGTGTCGGCCTCGCGCGCGAAGTAGTCGTTGGCTTCGATCCGCTTGGCGTGGTCGATAAAGTGATCGACCATCTCCTTGAGCGCGCAGGTGCGATTGGCCAGGCGCTGGTCGCGCGCAAGGTAAACCATCCCCTGCCCGCCGCCGCCCAGCAGGCGATCGATCAGGTAGCGGTTCTGGAGCAGGGTTCCGGGCGCGAGCGGCCCGGTTACCGGTCCAGTGGGGTTTGGATTTTCCGCCATCGCCTTAAGCCGTCTAGTCTCAGCTCGCGTAAATCACGATCACCGTGATGTTGTCAGTGCCGCCGCCCGCGTTGGCCGCCGCGATCAGCTCGCGCGCCGCGTCGTAGGGATCGCGATGGCGCCGCAAAATCGCGGCGACATCCTTGTCCTCGACGTGCGTGGTCAGCCCGTCGCTGCACAGCAGCATCTGGTCGCCGCGCTTTAACCGGACCGATACCGCTTCCGCTCCTGCCGGCCCGCTATGGCGCGCGCCGAGCGAGCGCGTGATCACGTTCTTGTGCTCGTGGGTGCGCGCCTGCTCGGGCGTGATTTGCCCGATATCGATCAGCCGCTGCACCAGCGAATGGTCCTTGGTCACCTGCCTGAGCGCGCCATTTTCAAGCAGGTAGCCGCGGCTGTCGCCGACCCACGCCACCGCGGCGCCGCTCTCAGCGATCAAGGCGGTAACGCCGGTCGAACCCATCCCGCGCGATTCCGGATGAGTCCCGACGTATTCCAGGATTTTTGCGTTGGCCTCTTCGAGCGCGGCGCTCATGAGCTTGCCCGGATCGACGGTTTCGGCCCTGCCGAGCCGGGTTTCAACATAATCGCGGATCGTTTTAACCGCAATTGCGGCCGCGACTTCTCCCGCTTCCGCCCCGCCCATCCCGTCGCACACGACGCATAGATGATTCTGGTCCGGCTCGACCAGCGAGTCACGCACGTAGTCGACGATCATCACCGCGTCCTCGTTATGGTCGCGCACCATCCCGACGTCGGTTAGCGCGGCGATGCGAATCCGGAACTGCGCGGAGAGGCGGGTGAGCTCGGCCTTGAACTCGTCGATTGTCGCCCAGCGCGCGGAAGGCTCGAACTGAATCGCGCGCAATATCGCCTGCTCGAGTTCCGGCGTGACGACGTGCGGCGGATAAAAACGCACCGGACCGGCTTCCTCGCGCCAGCTCTCGCTCTCGATCCGCTCGCCCGTAAGCCAGGTGTACAGGAGAGCCCCGGCCGAGAAGATGTCGGCGCGTTTGTCGGTTTTCTTTCCGCGATAAATCTCGGGCGCGGTGTAGCCGTCGTTGAAAATCAGATCGCCGGCCAATTCGTTGTCGTTGCTCACGTAGTCGAGGCCGGTGAGCTTGATCCGGCCCGCACCTGACAGCGCCACCGATTGCGGGCAGATATCGTTTAGACGCAGTCCGCGGCGATGCACGAACGCGATCGCCTGGCAGACCTGAATGGCAGCCGAGATTGCGTCGGGCTCAGGAATCGGCGGCGCGGGCATCGGCCGCAGCGCCTCATCCGCGTAGACCAGATAGACGCGCCCGTTTTCGGCAAAGCCCGCGTCGGCGCGCTGGAACGCCGGATGCGACAGCGTCATCGATAGCGCCATCACGCGCCCGAACACCTCGCCCAAGTCGTCCTGCGCGAGCTCTTCGAGATGCTCCTGCAGATCAGGATGCTCGGCGGCCGCGGATGGCGCGGATGCAGCTTCGGTTTGCGGCGCATCCGATGCGGGAGCGGTTCCGTTGGCCTGCGAGTCCGCCGCAGCAACGCTATCGGCGGCGGCCGCGCGGTCGTTCTCGACCGGCTCCGAATGCGAAGCCTCCAGCGAGGGTTCGATTTGAACGGCTTCGGCCGGCGCGGCTACGGCGACCGCGGGTTTCAGCTCGGCAGTTTTTGCGCGCGGGCCGTTAGGATCTTCCGGCGGCGGAAGCGGCGCCGTATCGGCGTCGGGCGCGGCAGTGGCTTCGATTTGCGAATCGGCGTGGCTGTCGGATTCGATTTCCGGCTCGGGGCCGAAGCGTTCGCGCAAGATGACCGCCGCGGGGTCGCTGCCGCCAATCCGGCGCGCACGATAACGATTCTCGATCGAGGTTCCCGCGATCGGCTCGACGATCTCGAAC
>JBAPSR010000095.1:0-23712 GCA_049281755.1 Binataceae bacterium (SeqCode) | reverse complement strand
GATGAGAAAAATCTCAGAGTCGCGAGCGTTCTTTTGATCGCGTCCGGGCGAGTCAGAAAAGCGCGCTCGACTCCTACTGGATAGGACGCCAAGGCGAGCCCGGTCGCGGCGATGCTCGCGGGCGAATCCTCTTTGGTCTTGTCAAGAACAAGTCCGTTCTTTGGATTCGATTCATTCAGAAAATATCCGAAGGTTTCTCGCTGGACCTGATCGAGCATCGCGTCGTCGGACTGATTCTCAGAACCGGCTGGAATTTTCACGGACATTTCGGTTGAAAAATAAGGGTGAATTAGCGTGTTTTTAACGCGCAGCGAGGTGGAAGGGAGAAAGAGATGTCTATATTCTTGCGTCCGCAGGGTCAAATGCCTTCCCAGTTTCGCCACGCGACGGGGTAATCCGGATTGCGCAATCAGGTCGGGCCGCTCACTGCTCTGGAGAGGGTTAATATCGCGGTCCTGATGACGTGGGCAGCGGGCTTCGTCGATCTGGTTGGCTTCGTTTCGCTTTACGGACTCTATACCGCGAACATGACCGGAAACACGGTCGGGATGGCGCGGCATATTTCCGAGCTGCAATGGGCCGGCGTCGTGCGCCGCGGATGGCCGATCGTGACGTTTGTTTTCGGCCTGTTGCTCGGCGCGTTTATCTACGAGGCGGAGGAGCGCCGCAAGATCAAGGTTCCATTTCCGCCGGCGATCGGCCTCGAAGCTCTGCTGATCGCGATCTTCATCGCGGCGGGAATCGGAAGCGGTTTCACGGCGAATATTCCGCCGCAGCCGGCCGGCAAGTTTTTCCTGATGGTGGCGCTGCTGGCGATCCCGATGGGGATCCAGAACGTCGTCATCAGAAAGGTCGGCGGGATCAATGTGTACACGACGTTCGTTACCGGGACATTGGTGAAATTCGCGGAAAGTCTCGCGGAATATCTGTTCTGGCTGCGCGATCGAACCCATCGCCGTTTTCGCAACCGGATCCTGGTAGTGCTCAGGATTTCCCCTCGCACGCTACCCTTCCAGCGCGCCGCGCTGACCCTAGGCTTATGGACAGCTTATGTTATCGGGGCGGTTTGCGGCGGGATTTCGATCCAGCGGTGGGCGTTGCTCGGAATGATTGGTCCGTTCCTGCTGCTGTCTTTGATCGCCCTGTATGGTGCTTTCCGTCCATTCCTTCCGTTGTCGAGCGGGGAGTGGTGAGCGTCGCCGCGCAAGAATCGTCGAGTGTCGGGGCCATGTTCCCGAGTGAAGATATTTCCAGCAAAAACTCCTCCCCGGACGTAAGATAGAAGCAACCCCGCGCGGCTGCTTGATTTCGTGTCTCATGGGGTTTTGCGCAGGCTTGCAGGGCTGGGCGGTCGCACCCGCCCAATCGCGACCGGGCGCTTAGCGAATCGCATCTTTCGCGCATAGCACCGGCATCGCCGCGTCGGATGCAGTCCCTTGTCCGTCCAAGAGTTGAATGAAACGACTTGAAGTGAAACTGCCAGTGGATCGCCCCGCGCTCCTTCATTTTGAGAGGCGCGCGTGAATCTAGTGTTCCTTCGGGCTCCGAAGGCCCCTTCCGCCGTTTTTACCACCAACGCCGATGCGCCGATCCTCGCGGAACTGTTCGGGATCGAGCGCCTGGAACAGCACGCCGAGAGTCTTGCCGCCGCGCAGCCGGTCACGATGAATCCCAAGACCGGGCGGCGCCTGGCGACGCGGCTGCGCGACAACGGCCGGGTCTTGCTGGCCGCCTACCGCAGCATCGCAGCCGCAATCCGCGAGGAACGCGCCATCACGCCCGCGGCAGAGTGGCTGGTAGACAACTTCCATGTCGTCGAGGAACAGATTCGCGAAGTCCGCGACGACCTTCCGCGCGGCTACTACCGTCAATTGCCGAAGCTTGCCGACGGCCCGCTCGAGGGCTATCCGCGCGTGTTCGGAATCGCCTGGGCATTTGTCGCGCACACCGACAGCAGGTTCGACCCGCAGATGCTCGCCAGATTTGTGCAGGCCTATCAGCGCGTCCAGCCGCTCGCGATCGGTGAGCTTTGGGCGGTCGCGATCACGCTGAGAATCGTACTGGTGGAAAACCTGCGGCGCTCGGCCGAACGAATCGTCAATGGCCGCGCGGCGCGCCAACATGCCGACGTCCTGGCCAATCGATTGCTCGGAATCGGCGGCAACGAAGCCGAGTCCGCGGAAAGCGTCTTGAAAGGGCTGGATCAAACGCCGTTGCCGCAGGCCTTCGCGGTCCAACTGGTGCAGCGCCTGCGCGATCAGGATCCCAAAGTCACGCCTGCCCTGTTGTGGCTGGACCGGCGGCTGCTGGCGCAAGGAACGACGGCCGACGAAAGCGTGAACAAGGAGCATCACGAACAAGGCGCGATGAACGTGACCGTGCGCAACGTGATCACGAGCATGCGCTTCATGTCGGCCGTCGATTGGGCCGATTTCTTCGAGAGTGTCAGCCAGGTGGACGCGGTGTTGCGCGCGAACAGCAACTTCGCCGCGATGGATTTTCCGACCCGCGATCTCTATCGGCATGCGATCGAGGAACTGGCCCGCGGCACGCGCCGCACCGAGATCGAAATCGCGCAACTCGCGATCGAGGCGGCCACACGCGCCGCGCCAGAAAGTTCCGGCCGCAGCGGCACAACCGTTCGCCGCGAGCGGGATCCCGGCTATTACCTCATTTCAGCCGGGCGGAAATCGATCGAGAAAGAAATCGGATTCCGCGCGCCCCTGCGCGAGCGGATTGCTCACGCCAACGCCACTGCCGGACTTCTGGATTACCTCGGAACAATCGCGACCATCACCGCGATCATCGTGATTCTTCTTTTCTACGCGCTGTGGAAATCCGGTGTAAGCGGATGGACCGGGATAATCCTCGCGTTCCTCTCGGTGATTCCCGCCACCGATGCGGCGGTCGCATTGGTGAACCGCGCCGTCTCATTCTTCATCGGCCCGACTCCCCTGCCCGGCCTCGAGCTTCACGACGGGGTACCCGCAGGACTGCGCACGATGATCGTGGTGCCCACGCTCTTGACCACGCAGGCGGAGATCGAGGAGCAAGTCGAGCGGCTCGAGGTGCATTACCTGGCGAGCCAGGACGGCGACCTTCGATTCGCCCTGCTCTCGGATTGGACCGACTACACGGCCGAAACTGCGCCCGGCGACGAGGAGCTTGTGGGCGCGGCGGCAGCCGCGATCGCGCGCTTGAACGATCGTCACGGACCGGCGCCGGATGGCGAACGATTTCTTCTGCTCCATCGCCGACGCAGCTGGAATGCGGCGCAGGGAAGGTGGATGGGATGGGAGCGCAAACGCGGAAAGCTCCACGAGTTGAATCGCCTTCTGCGCGGCGCAACCGACACCAGCTTCATCGCGATCGGCGGACACGCTCCTGTCGTGCCTGGCGGGGTCCGCTACGTGATCACGCTGGACGCTGACACGCGCCTGCCGCGCGGAGCCGCCAAGCGGATGGTCGGGAAGATGGCTCACGCGCTCAACGGTCCTGAGTTCGACGCCGATTGCGGCCGGGTGGTCGAGGGTTACGGGGTGCTTCAGCCGCGAGTCACGCCGTCGCTGCCGACGGGACGCGACGGCTCGATCTTCCAGCGCGTTTTCTCCAGCGCCAGCGGTATCGATCCCTACGCGTTTGCGGTTTCCGACGTGTACCAGGATCTGTTCGGCGAAGGATCGTTCAGCGGAAAAGGCATCTACGACGTCGATATTTTCGAAGCCGCGATGAGCGGCCGCGTTCCGGATAACGCGCTACTCAGTCACGATCTGTTCGAGGGAATCTTCGCGCGCTCGGGATTGACCTCCGACATCGAGGTGGTCGAGGAATTTCCGCCTCGCTATGACGTCGCCGCCGCGCGGCAGCATCGATGGGCCCGCGGCGATTGGCAGCTCTTTCCCTGGATCTTCGCGCGTGGGTACCGATCGAAGCCAAAGCGGCGCTCGACCGCGCCGCTGCGGCGCCGACGGGTGATACCGTTGGTTGGGCGCTGGAAGATGATCGACAACCTGCGCCGCACACTGTCGGCGCCGGCCACCTATCTTGCATTGATCGCTGGATGGACTCTCGCACCGATTTCGGCCGCGATCTGGACTGGGTTCGTTCTCGCAACGATCGCCACTCCCGCGATGTTGCCAATGCTGAGCGGGCTGGTGCCGCGACGCCTTGGTTTCTCCAAGCGCACCTACGCGCGCGCGGTCGCCTCTGATTTCTCGACCGCGGCGACACAGATCGCGATGCAGATTACTCTGCTGGCGCATCAGGCGTGGCTGATGACCGACGCGATTTCGCGGACGCTGTATAGGCTGTTCGTGAGCCGGCGGAAAATGCTCGAGTGGAAGACCGCCGCACAGGCCAAGATGGCGAGCCGCCTCGATGTTCGAGGATTCTATCGCAGCATGGCTGGCGGCGTCGCGTTGGGTATCGCGGCGGCAGCAGTCGCCGGATTCGCGGGGCGCGGCGGCGGCTTGATCGCGGCTCCGTTTGCGATCCTGTGGATGCTCTCGCCGGCGGTCGCGCGCTGGGTCAGCCAGCCGCCCCGATTGCAGGGATTAAAGCCGCTCCCGGCCGCCGACGCGACCGCGCTCAGACTGGCCGCGCGCCGCACCTGGCGCTTCTTCGAGACGTTTGTGACGGCGGAAGATCACATGCTTCCACCCGACAACTTCCAAGAAGACCCGAAGCCCGTGCTGGCGCATCGAACCTCGCCGACCAACCTCGGTCTGTACCTGCTGTCGGTGGTCGCAGCGCACGATTTCGGCTGGCTCGGCACGCACGCGACGATGGACCGGATCGAAGCCACCATCGACACGATGAGCCGGCTCGAACGTTTTCGCGGACATTTTTACAATTGGTACGAGACGCGCGACCTGCGTCCGTTGGAACCGAAGTACGTCTCTTCCGTGGACAGCGGAAACCTGGCGGGCCATCTGATCGCGTTTGCAAACGCCTGCCGCGAGATGATCGAGCGCCCGGTCATGGGTTCGTCGTGGCGCTCCGGAATTGAAGATACGGTCGCGCTCGCTCGCGAATCACTTCCCGCACTCGCCGGCGATCTGCGCACGTCCAGTGTAACTCCGAAACAGCTCGACGAAGCGCTCGACGCGCTTTCCGCGATGCTCCGGCCGCAATCGCGAACTCCAACGGAGATGGCGGCACAGTTGGCCGAAGTGGCGCTCCAGGCCGACTCAGTCATCGACATCGCGCAGACGCTGACGACCGAGCGCGGCGACAGCGCCGGGGCAGGATTGCTGGCGTGGGCGAACGCCATCCGCACCTGTATCGATAGTCATCGGCGCGAGGTCGAGCTGCTGATGCCGTGGGCCGCCGCGCCTTTCGCGGCGAGCTCGCTCGCCGCGAAAGAGCCCGGTGGAAATTCTACCGGCGGTCTGTTCGGTCCGATATTCGGCACGATCCCGACCCTGGGCGAGCTGCCTGAGCGCTGCGAGCAGGCGAGCGAGATCCTCGCGTCGCACAAAGCGGAACTCACAGAGAAGCCCGGCACGACCGCCGAGTCGCTCGCGCAAATCGATCTGATCGCAGCCGCACTCACTCATTCCTCGCTCGCGGCCCGAGCGCTGGAGCGAAGGCTGACGGCGCTCGCGACGGTCGCGGGCGACATGTTCGACGCAATGAAATTTGATTTCCTGTTCGACCACGCGCGTCATCTATTTTCGATCGGATACCGCGTCGCCGACGGCAGTCTCGATACCAACTGCTACGACCTGCTCGCCTCCGAGGCGCGGCTGGCGAGCTTCGTCGCGATCGCCAAGGGCGATGTTTCGGCCCGCCACTGGTTTCGCCTTGGACGCGCAATGACGCCGGTGGACCGCGGCTCGGCGCTGATCTCGTGGTCGGGCTCGATGTTCGAGTACCTGATGCCCTCTCTGGTGATGCGCGCGCCGGTGGGGAGCCTGCTCGAGCAGACCAACCGGATGGTGGTGCGGCGGCAGATGGAATATGGCGAGCAGCTTGGGGTGCCGTGGGGCATCTCCGAATCTGCATACAGCGCAAGAGATCTGGAATTCACCTATCAGTACTCGAACTTCGGGGTACCCGGCCTGGGGCTGAAGCGTGGACTGCGGGAGAATGCCGTAATCGCGCCGTACGCGACGGCGCTGGCGGCCATGGTGGATCCAGAGGCGGCAGCGCGGAATTTCTCGCGGCTGCGCTTAGCGGGCGGTCTTGGCCGATTCGGCTGGTATGAGGCGCTGGACTATACGCCGTCGCGAGTCCCGGAGGGCGAGACGGTCGCGATTGTGCGCGCATACATGGCGCATCACCAGGGGATGACTCTGGTGGCGATCGCCGACGCGCTCCTGGGCGGCGTAATGCGCACGCGGTTTCATAGCGACCCGATCATCCAGGCGACGGAGCTCCTGCTGCAAGAGCGAACTCCGCGCGACATCGCCGTCGCCCGGCCGCGAGCCGAAGAAGTCAACGCCGACGCCAACATTCGCGGGATTACTCCGCCCACGATCCGGCGGTTTCATTCGCCGCATGATTTGATCCCGCGTACGCATCTGCTGTCCAACGGCAGGTACACCGTGATGATCACGGCGGCCGGCTCGGGCTTCAGCCGCTGGCGCGACCTGGCGGTCACGCGATGGCGCGAGGACGTGACCTGCGACTCGTGGGGCTCGTACATTTTTTTGCGCGATGTAAACAGCGCAAAGGTCTGGTCGGCTGGATATCAGCCCAGCAGCGTCGAAGCGGACAGTTACGAGGTCGAATTTTCGGAAGATCGAGCCGAGATCGTGCGCCGCGACGGCACCATCAGAACCACACTGGAGGTGGCGGTCTCGCCCGAAGACGACGCCGAAGTCCGGCGCGTTTCGATCTCGAATCTCGGCAGCCGTGCTCGCGAGATCGAGCTGACCTCGTACGCAGAAATCGTGTTGGCGCCAGACGCGGCAGACACCGCCCATCCGGCATTTTCCAAGATGTTCGTGCAGACGGAGTTCGAGGCCGAGGTCGGGGCTCTTCTGGCCAGGCGACGGCCGCGCTCGTCAGCCGACCCGCAAATTTGGGCAGCGCATATTGCGGTGGTCGAAGGCGACTCCGCGGGCGGCGTGCAATTCGAGACCGACCGCGCGCGTTTCCTCGGGCGCGGGCGCGCCACGCGCACGCCAATCTCGGTGATCGACGGCCGGCCCCTGTCCAACACGATTGGTACCGTCCTTGATCCGATTTTCAGTCTTCGGCGCAGCGTGCGAATCCCGGCGGGCGCCACGGCGCGGGTCGCGTTCTGGACCATGGTCGCGCCGACGCGGGCCCAGGTCCTCGACCTGGTGGATAAGCATCAGGATCCGTCCGCGTTTGAACGCGCGGTGACGCTGGCGTGGACCCAGGCGCAAGTCCAGCTCCATCACCTGGGGGTAGGCTCCGACGAAGCGCATCTGTTTCAGCGCCTGGCGAATCGAGTGTTCTATTCCGATCCGACGCTGCGGCCTTCGGCTGAAGTTTTGAAACGAAACGAGGGCGGACAGTCGAAGCTCTGGTCCAGCGGAATCTCCGGCGATCTTCCAATCGTGCTGGTTCGGATCGACGAGGCCGAGGACCTGGAAATCGTTCGTGAGCTGGTGCGCGCCCACGAATATTGGCGCATGAAGCACTTCGATGTCGATCTGGTGATCATGAATGAGCGGCCGCCTTCCTATGATCAGGATCTGCAGAGCGGACTCGAGGGTCTCGTGCGTGCGAACCAGGCGCGGCCCCCCGGCGACGGAGCCGTGCGCGGAAAAGTGTTCGTGCTGCGCGCCGACCTGGTTTCAGCCGAAGTGCGAAATATCCTTCCCGCCGTTGCGCGGGCGGTGCTGCTCAGCCGGCGCGGCACTCTTTCTCAACAGCTCAAACGCCTCGAGATGATCCTGCCAGCAGCCGCGCCTCCGCCGCGCCGCGCGCCGATGGTTCGCCAGACGGGCGCCTCACCGCCGCGGCCCGCGCTCGAATATTTCAACGGCCTTGGCGGGTTTGCCGCCGACGGACGCGAGTACGTGACGATTCTCGGCGAAGGACAATGGACGCCGGCGCCGTGGATCATCGTGATCACCAATCCCTCGTTCGGGTTCCAGGTCTCGGCCGAGGGCGCGGGCTACACCTGGTCGATCAACAGCAAAGAGAACCAAATCACCCCGTGGTCGAACGACCCGGTCGGCGATCGGCCCGGCGAAGTGATCTACGTTCGCGACGAAGACACCAACGAACTCTGGGGCCCGACTGCATTGCCAATTCGCGAGGAGGCCGCGCCCTACTCGATCCGCCACGGCCAGGGCTACAGCATCTTCGAGCACACCTCGCACGGGGTCTCGCTCGAGCTCGAGCAGTACGTGCCGATTGATGACTCGATCAAAATCTCGCGCCTGAAAATCCGCAATCTACAGGCGCGTTCGCGGCGGCTCGCCATCACCGCATACGTCGAGTGGGTACTCGGCACTTCGCGCGGCGCGTCGGCGCCATTCATCGTGACCGAGATCGATTCTGACAGCCGTGCGATGCTCGCGCGGAACTCCTACAGCATCGAATACGGCACGCGAGTGGCGTTCGCGGACTTGGGCGGCACTCAACTTTCCTGGACCGGCGACCGCACTGAGTTTCTCGGACGCAACGGAAGCCTCGACAATCCGGCCGCGCTGGCAGGGGCTGCGCCGCTGTCTAATCGCGTCGGCGCTGCGCTGGACCCATGCAGCGCTCTACAAACTCGTGTCGAGCTGAAACCCAATGGGACAGCCGAAATTGTTTTCTTCCTCGGCGAAGCGGCAACCAGGGCGGACGCGATTTCCATAATCGCAAAATACCGCGCCACCGACCTTGACGCGGTCCGCACCGCGATAACGCGTCTATGGGATGACGTCCTGGGCACGGTTCAGGTGAAGACGCCCGATCGTTCCATCGACCTCATGCTCAACCGCTGGCTGCTCTATCAGACTCTCGCCTGCCGGGTGTGGGCGCGATCCGCGTTCTACCAGGCCAGCGGCGCCTACGGCTTTCGCGATCAGCTTCAGGACGTGATGGCGCTGGCGGTATCGCGCCCTGCGATCACGAAAGAGCATTTGCTGCGCTCAGCATCGCGGCAGTTCACCGCGGGCGACGTTCAGCATTGGTGGCTTCCGCCGTCGGGCCAGGGCGTGCGCACCCGGATCTCCGACAACCGCATATGGTTGCCGTACGCCACTGCACACTACGTCGAGGTGACCAAAGATCACGCCATCCTGGGCGAAACGGTTCCATTTCTTGACGGCCCTGCTCTGCACGCTGGCGAAGACGAAGCGTACTTTCTGCCAACGGTTTCCGATGAGCACGCCTCTCTCTACGAACATTGCGCGCGCGCGCTCGACGTTAGCCTCGCGGTCGGCAGCCATGGCCTGCCGCTGATGGGTTCGGGAGATTGGAACGACGGCATGAACCGGGTTGGCGACGCCGGGCGCGGCGAGAGCATCTGGCTGGGCTGGTTCCTGTTCGATGCGCTGTCCTCATTCGCGCAGTTGGCGCAGGAGCGCGGAGATCAGTCCCGGGCCACGACCTGGCGGCATCATGCCACCGAATTGAAGGGCGCTCTCGATCGCGAAGGATGGGACGGCGGTTGGTATCGGCGTGCTTACTTCGACGATGGAACCCCGCTCGGTTCGGCCTCGAGCCTCGAATGCCGCATCGATTCGATCGCGCAATCATGGGGCGTCATCTCGGGCGCGGCAAATCCAGCTCGCGCCGCCATCGCGATGGCGGCGGTGGATGAGTATCTTGTTGGACGTGATGGTGGCTTGGTGTTGCTATTTACGCCGCCATTCGATCACACTCCTCTCGACCCGGGATACATCAAGGGATATCCACCCGGCATTCGGGAAAACGGCGGCCAATACACACAAGCTGCTTTGTGGTCAGTGATCGGATTCGCGATGCTCGGTGACGGAGACAAAGCCGCCGAGCTATTCTCGATCCTGAACCCCATCAATCATTCAAACACGCGCGCCAGCATGCATCGCTACAAGGTAGAACCGTACGTTATTTGCGCCGATATATATTCGACGCCCCCGAACGTCGGACGCGGAGGATGGACGTGGTACACCGGCTCGGCCGGATGGATGTACAGGACGGGGCTCGAGTGGATACTCGGATTTCGTTTGCGAGGCGAAACGCTAATGGTCGATCCATGCATCCCGAGCGGCTGGCGTGGTTATGAAATCACTTTCAAGTATCACTCCGCGCGTTACGAGATCGCAGTCGAGAATCCGCGTCGAATCAGTCGCGGAGTCATTCGCCTGGAGCTCGACGGCAAGGAGCTGCAAGAGGCCTCGCGGCATATTCCTCTGGCCGACGACGGTGCGATTCATCACGTTCGCGTCGTGCTCGGATAGTCGAGAAATTTCATGTTCCGCGGCGATCTTGTAGCCGAAGAAAAGGCGAAGCCCAGATTGTGCGCGAAAATGCGGCGAAAGATCGGGCTATTTCGATTCTCCAAGATGGCATGAGCGTTGCCTGAGAATTGCTTGCGTAACGCAAAGCTAAATTTATTTCGGGGGCTAGTTGGAATAGCAAGCTTCAAGAGCTATACGATTCCCTCCGAGTCCACTTGGAGGATTCCGCGATGCCGCCTCGTTCAATATCAACCGCCAGTCTGACCTTCGGATTAGTCTCGATCCCGGTGCGCCTGTTTCCAGCTACCAGTTCCAAGACGATCAGATTCAATCTTCTTCATGCCAAGGATAAGAGCCGCATCCAGGAGAAGATCTTTTGTCCGGTGGAAGAGCAAATTATCGATCGAAGCGAGTTGGTGCGCGGCTATGAAATCGAGAAAGGCCGCTACGTCACATTCACGGACGAGGAGTTGAAGCAACTCGAAGCGCAGGCCGATCACGCGATCGAGATCGCCGAATTCATTCCAGTCACCGAAGTCGATCCAGTCTATTTCGAAAACTCATATCTCCTGGGATGCGAGCCGACCTCAGCCAAGGCTTATCACCTGCTGAGAGAAGCGATGGCGAAGGCCAACCGCGTCGGGGTGGCAAAGTTTACTATGCGCGGCAAGGAGCGCCTGGTTTTGATCCGGCCGTTCGAAAAAGGCCTGATGCTCCATACGATGTACTATGAGGACGAGGTCCGATCGTTCAAGGAAATCGATCATGGCGCGGATGCGCCGGTCAAAGAATCGGAACTGAACCTTGCGCAGCGCCTGCTCGCGGACCTGACAGAGAAGAAGTTCAATCCGGAAAAATATAAAGACACTTACCGCGAGCGCGTAATCGAAGCGGCAGAGCAGAAGATGGCCGGGCATGAGATCACAGAGTCCGCGCCCGAAGTACGCAAGGGGCAAGTGATCGATTTGATGAGCGCACTAAAGCAGTCGCTCAAGAAGCGCGGCGTCTCGATCGGCGCCGATCGCAAGGAAGATGAAGAAGCCGCCGAGCCCGCGCAACGCAAAGCCGCTCAAGGATCGCGACAGGCCCCTCGCGCGCGCCGAGCCCGCTAAAGGCGCCAGTTTCCTGCGTCACTCGGGACCCGCGCCTGTCAGAAATTGTTTGGCGTCGCGGGCGCTTTGACGTTGCGAACAGCTTTGTCGATGCCGCTGGGCAAATACCGCAGTAAACGGAGCGCCGATCGCACGCCGGAACCATTCGGCGGCGCGGTTTCAGCGCATAGCTCGCTGACGCGCGGAATCTTCGTCGTTCAGAAACACGCCGCGCGGCGTTTGCACTATGACTTCCGGCTCGAGATGGAAGGGGTTCTGCGGTCGTGGGCCGTGCCCAAAGGGGCCTCGCTGAATCCCGCCGACAAGCATCTGGCGGTTGCGGTTGAAGATCATCCGCTGGAATACGGCGACTTCGAGGGCGTGATCCCTGAAGGCAACTATGGCGCCGGCGCGGTTATCGTATGGGATCGCGGCGAGTGGAGTGCGCAGGATTTTCAAGGTAACGCCGCCGACGCGGTCCGCGCCGGCAAGCTCGACATAGTCCTGCGCGGATTCAAGCTGAACGGCGCATACACGCTGGTGCGAACCGGCGGCCGCCGCGCTGCCGATCTCAAGGACAAGCAAAATTGGCTTCTGATCAAGAAGCGCGACGAATTCGCCAGCGCCGACGATGTATTGGAGGCGCATCCACGCTCGGTGCTGTCGGGATTGACCATCGAGGAAATGCGCGACGCTCCCGCCGCGGGGCGCAGAGTTGCGACAGACCTCGCGCGGGAGCATCTCGGCGAGCTCTCTGGGCCGCTGCGCCGAGCGGCTTTTCCGCTGATGCTCGCAAAGCTGGCGGAAGAACCGTTCGACAGCGAGAAGTGGCTATTCGAGCTCAAGTACGACGGCGTCAGAGTATTGGCGATTCGCGACGCCGGAACAATCCAACTGTTCGCCCGCAGCGGAACGGAGATTACTAATCGCTATCCAGAAGTAGTGCTCGCGCTGAAGGCGCATCCTTTCGATCGCTTCGTTATCGATGGAGAAATCGTCGCGATTGACGATCACGGGCGTCCTGATTTTCAGCTTTTGCAGACGCGTATGCATGTAAACGATCCCCGCCAGGTCGCGCGGCTTAGTTACGCAGTTCCAGTCCGCTATTTCGCGTTCGATCTTCTGGCGTTCGATCGCTACGACGCGCGCTCTCTGCCACTTGAGAAGCGTAAGCAACTGCTCAACGAATTGATCAAGGGCGACGGGCCCGTGCGATACTGCGACCACGTCGTGACACGTGGAACAGATTTTTATCACGCCGTCGCCGAGCATCAGTTGGAGGGGATGATAGCGAAACTCCGCAGCTCGGCGTATCGCGGCGCGCGCAATGGAGATTGGCTCAAGATCAAATGCCCGCTCATCAGAAATTTCGTGATCGGCGGCTACACGGATCCCGGAGGTACGCGAACCCACTTCGGTGCGCTGCTATTGGGCCAATACGAATCAGACGGTGGGTTGCGATACACCGACAAGGTCGGCACCGGATTCAATCACGACATGCTGCGCAAGCTCCACGCGATGCTGCTGGAGCGCGCTCAATCGAATTCGCCGTTTCGCAAAGCACAACCCGATGAACCTTCGCCGGCGGCGAAAGGTTTACATTTCGTGCGGCCGGAGTTGGTCGGCAAGATCAGGTTCAGCGAGTGGACCGATCACGGCGGGGTACGGCAGCCCAGCTTTCTTGGACTCGTCGAGAGCGGCGATCCTCGCCAATGCCTCTACGAAGGTCCGGGCGAGCCCCCGAACCTTGCGGCGGAAGCTATTGTCGATCTGGGCGTGGGCGAGAAACCCGAAACTCTCGGGGGCAACGGGAAGCCTGGAAAGCCGGTCGCCACCGTAACGAACCCCGAAAAAGTGTTCTGGCCAAAGGAAAAATATACCAAGCGCGATCTGGTCGCTTACTATCGGTCGATTTCAAAGTGGATGCTGCCGTATCTGAAGGATCGGCCAGTGATGCTGACGCGTTTTCCCGACGGTATCGAAGGCAAGATGTTCTACCAGAAGGACGCACCAGCATTCGTGCCATCATGGATTCAGACCGCGAAGATCTATTCCGAGGACTCACAGCGCGAAATAGCCTATTTCATACTGGATAGCGAAGAGGCTATTGCCTATGTAGCTAATCTTGCCGCGATTACCATTCACATCTGGTCCTCACGCATCACCAACCTGGAACATCCTGATTGGCTGTTGTTTGACATCGACCCCAAGGGTTCAACGACCCGGTCAGCGGTGCAGGTCGCGCAGGAAGTGGCTGGCGTCCTCCGCGAGGTGGGGTTGGAACCCTGCCTGAAAACCTCAGGCCAGATGGGCCTTCACGTCGTAGTCGGACTGGCGCCGGTATATACCTACGAACAGGCCAGGATGTTCTCTGAGCTGGTTGCGCAGACGGTTGTGGATCGAATTCCTGAAATCGCCACGATCAATCGAAATCCAGGTGCCCGCCGTGGCCGAGTGTATATCGACTATTTGCAGCTGGGTCATGGCAAAACAATCGCGGCGCCATTCTCGGTTCGTCCCGTTCCGGGAGCGCCGGTATCGGCGCCGATGAAATGGACAGAGCTGACACCGACGCTCGATCCCACGACGTACAATATCAAGAACATGCTGGCGCGAATGGTGCGGCTGAACCGAGATCCTTTTCTCGACGCACTGACGAAACGCGCGAGCCTCGAAGAGCCGATCCATCGGCTCGAGCCGTTGCTCTCAGAGACGAAGCAACGGCACCGGAGCTGACCGTCGGCGCCGCGTTTCGCGAGTCAGAAACCGTGACGGAGCGACCGATCAAGATCGGTCGCCAAAGATGCGCGCATAGGTTTTCTGCGTAGCCGCGGCCTGCTCCTGCGCCTTCCGGCGCTCCTCAGGAGTTGCCATCTGCGCGATCATCTTGCGTTCGAGCGCGAGTCCTTCCTGCAACGGCAATTGGACACCGCGATTGATCAACGCCTTCGCCGTCTTTAGAGCATAGCCTGCGCGCTCGATATAGATCTTGGCGAGCCCCTCGCAATTGCTGATCAGGTCGGCCGCCGGCGCGATTCGATTGATGAGACCGACTCGAAATGCGTCTTCGGCCGACCACGGAAGTCCGCTGAAAATCATTTCCTTGGCGATACCGGAACCGACCAAGCGGGGGAGACGCTGCGTTCCGCCGCCGGCCGGGAGCGCGCCGAAACGAATCTCGGGAAGACCGATCGTCGCCGTATCGGCCATGACGCGAATGTCGCAAGCCAGCGCGATCTCGCATCCGCCTCCCATCGCGGCGCCATTGATCGCGGCAATCACCGGTACGCGCGAGTCCTCGATGGCGCTGAACATATCGCGCAGAGGCAGCCCTCGTCGCTCGCCACTTTTTGGTTCCGAGCCACTGGCTCGCGACTCGCCGGCGCGGCGCGCGATATCGCGAAGATCGGCGCCTCCGCAAAAATGGCGCGTGCCTGCTCCAGTGACAATCAGCACCCGGTAGTCGGGGTCGGCCTCGACTGCCTCCATCGCGCTGACTACTTCCTGCGAGAGTTGGAAGCTAATAGTATTTGCCCTTTCGGGACGGTTCAGCGTCAAATAGCCAATTCCGTCTTTGCGCTCCAGGATGATTGTTTCGTAATCCACGCGACTCTCCTCTTGGTGATCCTGAGTTATACGGCGAAGGAATAGCCCCCGTTGACAGGAATTGTCTGACCGGTGATCCAGCTTGAAGCATCCGAGCTCAGAAACAGGATCATATTGGCCGCATCTTCAGGCTCGCCGATACGTTTTATCTGATACACCTTTAAAACCCGCTTGAGAGCTTCCGGATCGGACAGGCCGCGTTCGGTGGCCGGCGTGCGCGTCGCACCGAGTGCTACGCAGTTGGCGGTGACGTTGTAGCGGCCGGCGTTCTTTGCGACAGCCCGCATGAATCCCGCTGCTCCGGCTTTCGCGCCGGAATATATTTCGAGGCGCGGCTCGCCGACTCTTCCGGCGTCCGAGATTACGGTGACTATCTTGCCGTAGCCGCGCTTGATCATCTCAGCTCCGGCGATTCGCACGCAATTCAATACGCCGAACAAGTTGGTGCCGAGGAAAGGCTGCCAGTCCTTCGGTTCCTGTTCCCAAAATGGTTTGCGGGCGACGGCGCTCGGGTCGGCGCCGGCGTTGCCTGCGTTGTTGACGAGGATATCCACAGAGCCGAACTGCGCTCTCGCCTGGTCGAACATAGCGGTCACCGAGGCGAAATCAGTCACATCGCATTGAACTGGCAACGCCTTGACGCCGAGCTTTTCGACTTCCGCCGCAACCGTCTGTGCGCGCTCGAGACGAAAATCATTGACGACGACGCCGCCCGCGTTGTTCTCCGCAAATCGCAATGCCACGGCGCGGCCGACGCCTTGCCCCGCGCCAGTCACAAGTCCGATTCGTCCCTTTAGATCGAGGATGTTATTAGCCAATTGATGGCCTCCTATCTGAACTTAAAGCTCGTGCGATGCGAGATTGGTCAGGCTAGCACACCGGCGCGCTCGAGTTCGGTGATCTCGTCGTCCGAAAGTTTGCAGACGCCGTGCAGCACCTCAACCGTGTGTTCTCCGACTCGCGGCCCGGGGCGCGAAGTCACATGCGGCGTACGATATAGCCTGAAGCGCGGTCCTTCGATCTCCGCTTCACCCATGACGGGATCAGAGATCGAGCGAAAGTGATTGGTATGAAGCAAATTTGGGTCGCGCGCCAGATCGCTGCCACGGGAAACGACGTGCGCGGGCGCTCCCGCGCTCTGAAGCGCGCGCTCCACTGCTTCGGCATCTTGTGGCCGGGTCCAATTCGCGATTGCTACGTCAAGCTCATCGCGATTTCTCAGCCGTCCGATAAGAGTATCGAACTTAGATTCTGTGAGTATTCCGCCAATGGCTATACGCAGTGCTTCCCAATGTTCGCCTCGGGAAGCATCTATAGCCACCCAGCGATCCACGCCCAAGCACGGATAGATGCCATGCGGCGATCTGAGCGGCGAGCCCACTGCTCCGCGGCGCATTGGAACGACGCCGTTGGCCGCATACTCGTAATAGGCCGGCGAGACAAATTGGATACCCGCCTCTGCCTGCGCGACATCGATATAGCAGCCCTCGCCGGTGTTCGATCGACGATGAAGCGCAGCAAGGAGACTCGCGACGATGAACCGCGGAGCCACTCCGTCGGTCCACGGACCAAAGGTGCCAAAGGGAGGTCGATCGGGCCATCCAAGCAGAAAGCTCGCGCCCGACATCGCCGCACCCATCGTGCCGACGCCACTGGTGCCGGCCGCATAGGGACCCGTCTGTCCGAGGATGCTGGTCGAGAGCATTATGATGTTGTCTTTGCGTAGTTTAAGATGCTTGTAATCGAGCTCGAGGCTTTCGAGGACTCCGGGGGTGAAGCTTTCCAATACTATGTCCGCCCAATCGACGAGACGCAGAATGATATCGCGTCCACGCGATGCTTTGAGATTAATTGCGGCGCTTCGCTTGCCGGCATTGAGGTTGTGATAACTGACCGAACGTTCCGGGCCGGGTTTTCCGTCTTTGAACGGACCGAGCGTGCGAAGTGGATCGATCCTGCCCCGACTCTCAATCTTGATAACGTCCGCGCCCAGGTCAGCGAGGTAGCGGCCGCTTACCGGCCCGACCATCACCCAGCTCAAGTCGAGTACGTGAATGCCTTCCAGTGGCGAGCTCATCGCAAACAACTCCTGCTCCTAAATGATCCCGTGAACGAACAGCGATTGCAGCTCGATAGATGAGATCCCGGCCTCGAGCTCGAGAACCTCGGCGGTGTGTTCGGAGAGAGCGGGCGCGGCTCTATAGGTTTCGATCGAGAAGTTCGAGAATTGTGCGAATCGCGCGGGCGCATCGATCTCGAGTCCATCGCGTCCGATCTTCACCGGCGTCCACAGGCCTCGTTCGCGATACTGCTGCGACTCGGCGACATCTTTCATGTCCATCACTGGCGCAGCGAGCAGCCCGAGTTTGCGCGCGGCCGCGCCGAGTTCCGCCTTGGTCTTGTTCCGGCACAGCGAAGTTACGCCCTGGACGAGGGCCCGAAGCTGATCCGGTGAGGCGATTTTCTTGCGGACGTCGGCGGGGAAGGTGATCCAGTTCACTTCCGCGATTTCCTTGGACAGATGCCCTTCTTCGGCCGCCCATTTTGCCAGGCGTTGCGTCATGGGACCGAAGGAAGGACCGAAGGCGGGAACCGTGACGATCATGTAGCCGTCGGCGCATTCGTAGATGCTCGGAATGCGCGCGTCGGGCGCCAGACCAGCCGCGCCCGAGCGCATCAACTCAGGATTTCCCGCGCCGACCGCAATCGGCACGCTAAGCGCGCTCATCATCGCGGCGATCCGCGCGGAAATCTCAGCCTGCTGTCCGCCGCCATCGCGATCGCGCGCGATCAGGCAGGCAAGCGCCGCAATCGCCGTCTCCGCACCCGCTTCCATCATCGACTGCGGGACAGTGTAAAACAGCGGTGGACGATCTGGATCGCCGGTCATCGCGGGCGTCCCGGTTGACGCCATTACCAACAAATCGGAAGACGCATACTCACTCTTCGGCCCGGATCGCGCAAAGGCGCTAACGGTGCATCGAATAGTTTTCGCGTTCAGCTCGAACTCGTCGAGCGGCGCGCGGCCGCCAACTCCTGCCGACTCGAGAACGATATCGAATCTTTCAAGTAGAGTAGCGAACAGGCTGCGGCCGTCGATACTTTTCAGGTCGAGCGTGATTGCGCGTTTGTTCCTATTGAGCGCATGCCAGGTCAGACTTCGCTCGATTCCCGGTACTTCATCCAGGAATGGCTCCAGCCGGCGACCTGGCGCTCCGCCTGGCGGCTCGATCACTACGACGTCGGCGCCAAGGTCGGCGAGGATACTCCCTGCCAGCATCGTCTCCGGTGAGGAGAGCTCGAGCACGCGCACCCCGCGCAGCATCAGGTACGCCTCCGCTTCTGCGCCAGAGTCAGCTCGAGGTTGGAATTCATTTCGCGGCAAACCGTCCCGAGATTGAATGCGCCCGGCCTGAGCAGATTCTGAATCACCAGGCCGCGCAGCGTCCCCACCAGCATCGCTGCCTGCGCAGCCGGATCGATCTCGCGCCTGATTTCGCCTGATCGGATTCCTTCTTCGATTCGATGCTGGATTGACGCGCGGAAATATTCGTCGGCATCCGCGAGGTCCGGCTTGATTTCCGGCACCGGGCCAAGCGCTTCTCCGATCAAAACATAGATCGCCATCCGCTCGACCGATGTCGCCGCGCGCAGATACTTCTCGCACGCCAGCTTCAGCGCCTCGATCCCGCTCTTTTCGCCGACCACCGGCACCAGCGATTGAGCGAACTCGCGTTGTAACTGCCGGACCAGCGTCGCGATAAGCTTTCCCTTTGATCCGAAGCGATGACTGACCAGACCATGCGTGTAGCCGGAGGTTTCGCCGATCTGGCTCAGCGTCGTACGGCTGCTGCCTTGGCGCGCGATCAGTTTGGCCGCCGCCGCGAGCATCCTGCTGTGCGAGAGTTGGCGCCGTTCGCGCTGGGTGCGCCGGATCGGCCCTTGCGTATTGCGCTGGGCGTTCATCGCGGCCGACCATAACATATTTGTTGACTGATTAGCAAGAAATATCGTATGGTCCGCAAATCAACGCTCACCGGAGACCCACCGATGCCAGAAATTGCCGCCCCATCACCAGATCTCTATTCCGCATCTTCGAACGAAATTCCAAATCTGAACGGCGGACACTGCCGCGCCTGCGGCTATGTTTTCTTTCCCCCGCAATCCTATGGATGCGAGATTTGCGGAGCGTCTGGCGACGAGCTTCAGCCCTTCGCGCTCAAAGGTGAGGGCATCTTGAAATCGTTCGCGACCGTTCATCTTCATCCGGGAAAAGGAATCGAAGCGCCATTCACGGTTGGCGTGATCCTGCTCGACGACGGACCGGCGGTTCGCGCGCTTCTGTCCCAGAAGACGGACGCCGGACTCAAGATCGGCGATCGGATGCACGCGGTGATTGTCCAGGTGGCCTCTGACGAAGGTAGCGCCGGCGCAAACGAGCTTCGCTTCAGTCGGCAGGAGTCAGGCAAATGAAAAAGACGCTGCGTGAATTGCGCCCCGTCCGTGTAGTCGGAATCGGGCTGCACAAATACCAACATCTGAGCGACACGACCTACGTCACGCTTGGCCTTACCGCCGTACGCGCGGCCCTGGATGACGCCGGTATCGACTGGCCCTCGGTCGAATCCGCATACACCGGCACCGCGCTGGTCGGAATGGCGGCGTCGCGCCCGATGCTGCGTCATCTGGGAGCGACCGGAATAGCGATGGCGCAGGTGGAGAACGCATCGGCTTCGGGCTCGACCGCGTTTCGCCAGGCCTGCCTCGACGTTGCCAGCGGCATCAGCGATGTCGCGCTGGCGATCGGCGTGGACAAACCCGCGATGGTGAATGGGGCGCCGGGCAAGACCAGGATTCGCGATCTGGTTGGTGCCCGGGTTGCGCCATTTACTCACTTCGCCCTTCTGGCTAATGAGTACATGAATCGCTACGGAGTCAGCGCCGAACAGGTCGCGCAGGTTGCAGTCAAGAATAATCGCAATGGCGCCAACAATCCTTTCGCGCAGCGGCAGAGGGCGGTGACGCTGGAAGAGGTGATGGCTGGCCCTGCGATCTCCGGCACGCTCACGCGACTGCAATGCTGCCCGGTAGGTGAAGGCGCCGCCGCGGTGATCGTCGCCTCCGACGACGCTATCGAGAAGCTGAAAATAAATCGAACCCGCGCGGTCCGGGTATTAGCATCGGTCTCACGCAGCGAACGCGTTTATCGTGGAGCGAAAAACAATGATGCGGAACTGACCCGCGAGACGGTCGCGCAAGCATACGCGGAAGCCGGCGCCGGTCCCAAAGATATCGACCTGATTGAACTGCACGATGCGTTCACGATCGAGGAGTTGCTATACGTCGAGGCGATGGGCCTGTGCGGCGAAGGCGAAGGTGCGGCGATGATCGGCAGCGGGACTACCGATATCGGCGGTCAGTGCGCGATCAGCGCGTCCGGCGGTTTGATTGCGATGGGCCATCCGATCGGCCCGACCGGCGCAGGGCAGATCGTGGAGATCACCCGCCAGCTTCGCAACGAAGCGGGAGTGCGCCAGCAGCCCAACGCAAAAATCGGCCTCGCGCACATGGTCGGCGTCGGTGCGGTGTGCGTCGTACATATTCTTCAGAAGGACGCTTGAGCGATGCTGTCGAGCCGTATTCCGGAGAAAATCGCCAAACGGCTAAGGCTGCCGCTGATCGCGGCTCCGATGCTCGCAGTCTCGGGACCTGAACTCGTGATCGCGGCGTGCAAGGCGGGAGTGATCGGAGCGTTCCCTCTGGCCAACGCGCGATCACCCGAGGGCGTGGAAGCATGGCTGTCGCAGATTGAAACTGCTCTTGCTCGCGCGGCCGACGAAAGCCCCGAGCGCCCGCCGGCTCCCTTCTGCGCGAACCTGATCATCAAACGCGCGGAGATGCGCGCCGAGCTGGCGGCGGTAGTGAAGCATCGGGTAGAGCTCGTGATAACCAGCGTCGGCTCGCCGGCCGAAGCGATCGGTCCACTACACGACTGCGGATGTTTGGTCTTCTGCGACGTCGCAACGCTTCATCACACCGAACGTGCGATCGCCGCGGGCGTGGACGGATTGATCCTCCTGACCGCCGGCGCGGGCGGCCAGACCGGATGGCTCAATCCCCTCGCATTTGTGCGCGCGGCACGGCAGATGTTCAACGGTCCGATCGTTCTGGCCGGTGGAATCTCCGACGGCAGCATGCTTTGGGCGGCCGAGGTGATGGGGTGCGACCTCGCATACATGGGAACCAAGTTCATCGCCACGCACGAGAGCCTGGCCGCGCCAGCGTACAAGAAGATGCTGGTCGATTCCGATATGGACGACGTGATGCTGACGCAGGCGTTCACGGGACTCGACACGAATATGCTGAAGCCGTCAATGCTCGCCGCCGGACTTGACCCCGCAACTTTGCCGCCGCGCGTTTCAGTCGAAGAAGCGGCGCGGAACTTCAGCAGCAAGGGCGATTTTCCCGGACCGCGCCGCTATCGGGATATCTGGAGCGCGGGGCATTCAGTTTCCGGAGTCAGCAGAATTCGCAGCGCCGCCGAACTCATCGATCAGACGCTGGAAGAGTACCTGCAGGCCCGCACTCGCACAGCAGCGATGCTCACACTCGTTTAAGGCGCTCACAACTCCGCTTTGAACATATCGCGCGCGACGCCCGCATATGAGATGCGCTTGGGTTGAACTCGCACCATCCGCAACTTCTCGCTTGCGAAAAACGGAGCCTCGAAAGGGTTCTTCTTCAGGAAGATCGCTTTGAACGGCTCCCATTGCGGGCCGTCTCTTGCGATCTCTTCCGCGACGCCCTGGATTGAGACTCGCGCAACCTGAAATGTCGCAACATCACCGACATCGCGATTATCGACCAGCACCGTCACATTCGGATTGCGGATCAGGTTCTGAAATTTGTCCGCGTCCGCGCCCATGATGAAAAGCAGGTCGAGCGCATCGGTTTCTGCAAATGCTTGCAGAGTTGCAGTCGGCCACTGAGCGCCTTGCGTGACAATGACCGCGACGTGCTCCTGCGCGAGGAGCGTCACCACTTTCTGCTTTTGCTCGGGATCCACCTGCCACCTCGTTCGGAAACCGGTATCCTCCCGAAATCGCGTGGATCTATCAAATCGCCGCGATTACCTTTGGCGCGCCGGACTTGCCCATCCTGTTGCCGAGGTAAAAGCGCTCGGCCTGGACGGCGCCGCCGAAGACAAAATACTCGGTGGCAACGCCCGCAAACTCCTCGAGCTCGGCTGAGCTTGTGCTTATGCCCGGGCGGCCGTTCCGACTGGCGTACGAAGCCCGCGATGCGTAAGATTTCGCTGTACGAATAGAACAGGCGCACGCCGGATTGGATCGAACATCATTTCTGCCCTGGTGCGAGGATTCCAAAAAGATGGCTTCAGCAACTCTGCGAATCGGTCTGCTCGGAGCGGCTAGGATCGCGCCTGACGCGCTGATCAAACCCGCCAAAATTGTCGATGGAGTCGAGGTCGGCGCAATTGCCGCGCGCGAGCCTGCGCGAGCGCAGGAGTTTGCCAAAGCGCACGGCATCGCGCGCGTGCTTGCGAGCTACGATGATCTCATCAACGACCCGGACCTCGACGCGATATACAATCCTCTTCCCAATTCGTTGCATTGTGAATGGACCATTCGCGCGCTGCGCGCGGGCAAACACGTCCTGTGCGAAAAACCTCTCTCCTCCAACGCCGCCGAGGCCGAGCAGATGGCCGCGGCCGCCGATCAGAGCGGACGCATTCTGGTCGAAGCGTTTCACTATTACTACCATCCGCTCGCCTATCGCGTGCGCGAAATCCTGCGCGACGGAACCCTGGGAAAGCTCAGCCGTCTCGAGGCGAAATTCTCAGTTCCTTTCATCCCTCCAACCGACATCCGCCACAATCTCAGCCTCGCGGGCGGCGCGACGATGGATCTAGGATGCTACCCGCTCCACATGATTCGGCATTTTTCGGGCACGACGCCGATCGTCAAGGCCGCGCGCGCGAGGATCGGCGCTCCGGGAATCGACGTCGCGATGGAAGCAGACCTCGAGCTTCCAGGCGGCGCGACTGCCCGCATGAACTGCTCGATGGAGCCGACCGCGCCGTTGCAGGTGATCTTCGAGGCGCATGGCGAGCGCGGCAGCCTGTCGGTGGTCAACCCACTCGCGCCGCATCGCGGGCATCAACTGACAATCAAAACGCCCGCCGGCGAAAAGCAGGAGACCTTCCCGCTCGACTCGACTTTTACCTACCAGTTGCGCGCCTTCGCCGCCGCCGTGCGCGGCGGTCCCGCGATGCCCACCGACGGACGCGACGGGATTATCAGCATGCGAATAATCGACGACGTCTATCGCAAGGCGGGGCTCCCGTTGCGCGGCGCGTGACGCGCGATTGACGCAGTGGTCTTAAGAGTTTTTATTGTCCTGGTTCTTGCCGCCGGACTTGAAGTCGGCGGCGACGCCCTGGTACGGATCGGCCTCGGTGGACGCACCGCCGCGATCGTCGCCGGAGCCGTTACTCTGTTTGCGTACGGAATTCTGGTCAACAAGAGCGGACTGGATTTCAATCGCTTGATGGGCGTCTATATCGCGATCTTTTTCGTGGTCTCGCAGGTGATTTCATTCATCGCGTTCAAGCAGATTCCCGACGATCGGATCCTGCTCGG
>JBAPSR010000094.1:0-2485 GCA_049281755.1 Binataceae bacterium (SeqCode) | reverse complement strand
TCCTCAACGTGGCCCCGTCTCCAGCTTGAAATGGCCCACCTTCGCTACGGGATCCTGGACGTCGGGTGCTCCCGAGTTAAGCGCGTTAAGAGTGCCCTCTGCCGCCCTTGCCACCCCGGGATCGGAGTTGCCAGTCATCGCCTTGAGGTACTCGAGCGCCCGCGGCGTGCCGATGTTGCCAAACAAGTCGATGGCCTCCATCCGGTCGATCTCGTTGCTGCTCTGCGACCAATGGATGGCATCCTCGATGCCCGCGTCGGGCGAGCCCAGGAACCGCGCGATCGCGCCCGCCTCGATCTTGTCACGGCCTATCGGGCTGCTAGCGCTGTCCAAATTGAGATGGCGCCATTGATAAGGGCTGAGGAGATTGGCTGGCGGCGACGCAATCTCATGCTGCAGGTCCTGCAGAACCTTCCGGTAATAGCCGGGGAAATTCCCGCTCATATCCACGTAGGCCGATCCATTCCAGCCATAGATGACAGGGAAGAGAGCGAAGATCGACCGTGTGCCCTGATAGGGGGTAATATATATATCCGAGACCACTACGGGCTTGCCGCTGATTTCGCTGGGGGAGCCCGTGCAATCGATCAAGGCGCTCTCGAATTTTTCCCCAACTTTATCAACGATTAGGGTGTTGCCGCATCCGCCAGGCCCACCGGGCGCTAGCGGCGCAACCAGCGACAGGGTGCCGGACTGCCGCAGATCGGCAAACGCGAACGAAATTACTGAAGGCTCTAAGCCAATGTCGGGCCGGGAGTACCGCTTTGTCACAAAGGACTGGACCGCCTCCTCGGGTGGCGGTTTGGTTGCCAGGTTCGGCTTGGCGTTCACCGACCAGTCGTAGGACGCGAGGTCCGGTGCCGCAGCCGCAGCCCGCGCCTGCAATGAGGAGACGAATATAATTGACGCCGCAAAAAAGACGGCGATGGAAAAAGTGCGCATCAGCCTGATCCTCGCGCGCGGGGCGGCGATCAGCAAGCGGCGCGAGTCTTCAGGATGAATAGCGATGCCGCGCATGGACGCCCCGGGATCCTTCGACTCCGGCCGCAACGGCCTGCGCTCAGGATGACACAGGGGGGGCGGCCGCAACGGCCTCCGCTCAGGATGACATCGTTTGCGAGAAAATCGACCCGCTGCCCGGGATCGCCAGCAGCCGCCTTTCGGCCGCCTGCCTCTTATGGATTGGCGCTAGTTCCCTAACGCGTGATAGGGTCTCGCGCATGAAAATTCCATTCCTTGCGAAGTCTGCTCCGCTAATGGCCGTGGCCGCCGTGTTGCTGGCCTGCGGCAATCCGGTCTGCGCCGCTGAAGTCAAACCCGGCGAGACTATCACCCAGGCGAATGCCGCCGAGGTCCAGACTCTCGTGAGCCCCGGCACTTACCAGGCGGTGACCAAAGGGATGGAGATGCACATCGTCGCACCGGGACGAATCGAATGGCCACCGCCGTACCAGATCGCGACCGAGAAGTACTCCCCGCAAGTGCGTTTAGGACCGGACCATCGCACGATTATCGGCTACGTCGCGGGCCAGCCGTTTCCGCTGCTCGATCCGAATGATCCCGACGTCGCGACCAAGATCATGTGGAACTCGAACTTCAAACCGATCGCGACCGACGATTTCGATCTGCGCTATTTCGAGTGCCAGGTGGTCCGCTTCGCGCCCGGCGCGCCGCAGAACGTGATTACTTTAACGGAGGTCGGTCACGTCGCCGGCTACTACGATATCGGCCGCACCGAGGTCGAGCCGTTGCCCGCCGATCCTGATTTCAAAACCACCGGCATCTGGTGGCGCGTGGCCGCGTACCCAACTATCGCGCCCGCCGAGGATCGCGGCAGCGGCGGAATGCGCTATCGCTACTGGGACCCCGACAAGGGCGACGACGCATGGGCCTTTCTGTCCGGAAGCCGCCGTATCCGCCGCGTCAACGAAACGATTCTGACCTCGTCGCCGGGCCTCTCGACCTGGGATCCCGATCATGCGGGCGGCTTCAACGCCAAGCCGCAGGAATACAACTACAAGTTCCTGGGCGAGCATGAGATGCTTGCGTGCGTTCACGCGCAGAATTCGCCGGCGCATCCGTGTCCCACCGACGGCGGCGCAACTTCATGTCCCGACGATTGGGAGCTGCGCCATATGTATGTCGTCGAGGTGACGCCGCGTCCGGAGCGCACCAGCGGCATCCTGCAATCGAAAACCATCGTCTATGTTGACGGCGAGGCGTGGCTGAATCCCTACATGGACAGCTACGACAGAAAGGGCGAACTCTGGAAGACGCAGATCTATCTCTACACCTATCGCGATCGCCCGGTGCCCGAAGCCAAGGTCGCGATCTATCCCTTCAAGCGCGAGTTCAACGTCGCCGCTTCGAGCGCCGACTTGCAATCCGGGATGGTGACGACCTGCTATCTGCCGGGCCCCGACACGCCCGAGCGCGAATGCTGGTATATCAACATGGGCGCGGTCGATAAGGAGTTCCTCAGTAC
>JBAPSR010000093.1:0-11253 GCA_049281755.1 Binataceae bacterium (SeqCode) | reverse complement strand
ACGATAGTCATGCACCTGACCCACATCCGTCATTTCGACCGGAGGAAGAAATCCCGAGGCGTCCATGCTCCGAGTCCACACCGCATGCAGCGGCTGGGTCGCGCGCGCGAGTTGCGCATCGCGGCTGGTTGCGCGACAACTGGGCAGACGCGCGGTCGTACTGGTCATTGAATTATTCGCACGCCGCGCGAGGAGTCATCGTGGCGCACAACCATCGCGATCGCAAAGGTTCGCAACTGATTCTGCCCGGCGGCCCCGAGCCCGAGGACGAGACGCCGGGGCTGGATGAGCAGATCGTCGAGATGGTTTCGCAGCAGGCGCTGCAACTGGTCGCGACCAATATCGCGGTCGCGGCGCTGGCCGGTGAAGTGGCCAGGATCTCCGGCGACCCGAGCGCATTTTCCGATCGCCTGAAAAAGGCCAGCCTTGCGATTCTTGCCGCGATGCCGATGCCGGGTGACGAGCCCGAACTCATCAACATGTTTCGCGACACGGTCAGCGACAATCTGGCGCTGATCTTCGAGATGCTCCGCAGCGCCAGGCCCGAATAGCGCGCGCGGCGCGGATCACTTCGGCTGCCAGCGCAGGATCGGGCGGCGCGCCGCTTCGGCTTCATCGACGCGCGAGAGTTTCAGCGAGTGCGGCGCGGTCTTCACCAGGTCGGGATCGTTCAACGCCTCCGTGTAGATTCGCTCCATCGTGGCGACGAACGCGTCGAGCACTTCCTTGGTCTCGGTTTCGGTCGGCTCGATCATCAGCGCGCCATGCACGACCAGCGGAAAATAGATGGTCGGTGGATGCACTCCGTAGTCGAGCAGGCGTTTGGCGATCTCGAGCGTCGAGACGCCGGTGCGCTTTTCCAGATCGTGTTCGAGCACGCACTCGTGCATCGAGGGTTCCATCGACGCGGCCGGAAAATGCTCCTCGAGCCGCTTGCGCAGATAGTTTGCGCCCAGGATCGCAAGGAGGCTCGCCTGCCCGAGCCCGTCGCCGCCGAGCGCGAGGATGTACGTATACGCCCGCACCAGCATCCCGAAGTTCCCATGAAACGAGCGCATCCGCCCGATCGAATCCGGGCGCGCGCTGTCGAGCGTCCATCCCTCGGTGGTCTTGTTTAATCGCGGCACTGGCAGGAACCGCTCGAGCGCGCGTGTGACGCCGATCGGTCCCGCGCCGGGGCCGCCGCCGCCGTGCGGAGTCGAGAAAGTCTTGTGCAGATTTAGCTGCACGATATCGGCGCCCATATGTCCCGGCTTCGCGACGCCCATCAGCGCATTCAGGTTCGCGCCGTCCATGTACAGCAGCGCGCCTTTCTCGTGCAGCGCGGCCGCGATCTCGGCGATTTGCGGCTCGAAGATTCCAAGCGTGTTCGGATTCGTGACCATCATGGCCGCGGTGTCGCTGTCGACCAGGCGGCGCACTTCCGACGCTTCGATAAAGTCGCGGCTGTTCGACTTCGCGACCACGACGTCATACCCCGCAAGCGTGCAACTGGCGGGATTGGTGCCGTGTGCGGTGTCGGGGATGATCACCTTGCGCCGCAACTCGCCGCGCTTTCGATGATACGCCCGCGCGCACAAAAGACCCGTCAGCTCGCCTTGCGCGCCGGCCGCCGGATGCAGCGATATCGCGTCCATTCCGGTGATCTCGGCGAGCGCGGCTTCCAGGCGCGCCATCAGTTCGAGCGCTCCCTGCGCTAGCGGCGCGGGCGCACGCGGATGCAGATTAGCGAAACCGCCGAGCGCCGCCATCTCGTCGTTGATCACCGGGTTGTACTTCATCGTGCACGAGCCGAGCGGATAGAACTGGAGCGCCTGCGCGAAGTTGAGCTGCGACAGGCGCAGAAAATGGCGCATCACCTGCGGCTCGCTAAGCTCGGGGAATCCGGGCAGGTCGTCGCGACAGAGTTCCGGACCCAGAATTTCCGCGCCGGATCTCTCGCCGTCGGCGCGCGGCGAGAGGTCGGCGCCGCTGCGGCCATCCGAGGACAGTTCGAAGATGAGCGGCGTGCCCACAGGTTGAGTGCCGGTATCGCGCGACGCCACCGCGGCCTCGTGGATCGGAATGATTCGAGAGATTTTTCCGGCGGTTGCCATCAGCGCTTCTCCGTCCACGCTTCGTGCAAAGCGTCCGCGAGCGCGTCGAACTCGGCGCGATGGTTCATTTCGGTCACGGCGATCAACAGGCCGTCCGGAATCTCAGGATAGTCGGTTGCGAGTGCGACGCCCGCGAGAATCTGTTTGCGCTCGGCAGCTTCCAGAGCCAAGGCCGGCCGCGGCGTCGCGATCGTGAACTCGTTGAAGAACTGGCCGCTGAAGCGCCTGCGGATTCCGCGCGTTTCAAGCTCGCCGGCCGCGGCGTGGGCGAGCTCGACGTTGCGTTCGGCAAGCTCGCGCAGTCCGCTCCTGCCCATCTGCGAAAGATAAACCGCGGCGGCGAGCGCGCACAGAGAATGATTGGTGCAGATATTAGAGGTCGCGCGTTCGCGCCGGATATGCTGTTCGCGCGTCGATAGTGTCAGGCAGAAGGCGCGCCGGCCGTCGCGATCGCGAGTCTGCCCGACCAGCCGCCCCGGCATCTGGCGTAGATGCGCGGTGTGCGCCGCCATGAAACCCAGGCCGGGTCCGCCGAACTGAAGCGCAAGCCCGAAGCTCTGTCCTTCGCCAACCACGATATCGGCGCCCAGCTCGCCGGGCGGCTTCAGCAGACCCAGTGCGAGACCCTCGGCGGTTGCCGAGATCATCATCGCACCTGCGCGATGCGTGATTTCGGCGGCTGCGCGAAGCGGCTCGATCACGCCGAAAGCATTCGGGTAGCCCAGCACCGTGCACAAGAGCGCGTCGCCTGCGATTGCTTCGAGTGCGGACATATCGGTCGCGCCGGACGCGTCGTCAAAAGGAATCTCGACGATCTCGATTGCCTCGAGCGCGCTCAGGTAGGTGCGGATGGTCGCGCGATAGTCGGGCCATAGCGCGCGCGACAGCGCGACGACGCGCCGTTTCGGCATCACGCGCCTTGCCATCAGGACCGCCTCGGCCGCGGCCGATGCGCCGTCGTACATGCTGGCGTTCGCAACGTCCATCGCGGTGAGCTGGGTGATGAGCGTCTGGAATTCGAAAATCGCTTGGGTGGTGCCCTGGCTGGCTTCGGCCTGATAGGGCGTGTAGCTGGTCGCGAACTCCGCGCGCGACGTGATCGCGCGGACGGCGGCGGGAACGTAATGGCGGTAGTAACCCGCGCCGAGGAAGCTCGCGTAGCCGCTCGCGCCCGCGTTCATCGCGGCCAGTGCGCAGAGCTCGGCGGCGACTTCGGCCTCGCCGCGTCCCGGCGCGAGATTGATCGCGGCGCGACTACGCAGGCTCTCCGGCACGTGCGCGATCAGCGCGTCAAGGCTCGGCGCGCCGATCGTTTTAAGCATCGCGGCGATATCCGCCTCGGTCTGCGGCATGAATCTCATCAAGCTAACCTTGCTTCCTTCTTCATAGACTTGTTGTCAGGCGTGCGCGGCGCCCCGGCGATAAAATGGGACAGGAACGATCGTCGCCGAGGCTCGGCGATTGCGAATTTCAACTTCCAGCGCGCCGGTATTCGCGCTTTGTGGATGAATCTCGCCGGTCGTCAGATAAGCCATCGCGATCGGGCGGTCGATCGTCGGAGCAAAAGTGCCGCTGGTCACGACTCCCGCTTCGCGGCCGCCCGAAAAGAGCTTGTAGCCCTGGCGCGCGATACTGCGGCCGTCGTCAGTGCGAAAGCCGATCAGACGCTTGGCCAAGCCGCGCTCGCGTTGTGCGCGCAGAGCCGCGGAGCCGGTGAAATCGCGCTCGAGCTTAACGAATACTCCGAGCCCAGCCTCGAGCGGCGACGTCGCGCGATCGAGTTCATGGCCGTAGAGCGGAAGTCCGGCTTCGAGCCGCAAGGTGTCACGCGCGCCCAGGCCGCAGGGCAGGGCGCTGACGCTTTTGCCCGCGTCGAGCAATTGCTCGAACAGGCCAGCCGCATCGCCGGGCGCGGTGAAGAACTCAAATCCGTCTTCGCCGGTGTAGCCGGTGCGCGCGGCGATACATTTCGCGTCGGCGACGCAGCCCTGTGCTACGCCGAAGCGCGGCACCTGCGCGAGAGGAAAATCCGCCAGCGGCGCCGCGAGTGCGACTGCTTGCGGTCCCTGAATCGCGACCAACGCGGTTTCATCGCTGAGGTCGCGAAACTCCGCGCCCCTGGTATTGAGCGCCAGGATCGCCTCGCGGTCGGCTGCGGTATTCGAGGCGTTGACGCACAGCATGTAGTGCTCGTCGCCGAGGCGGTAAACGATCAGATCATCGATTGTGCCGCCGTCGGCCGCACACATGAGCGTGTACTGCGCCTGGCCGATGCGCATCCGCGCGGCGGAATTGGTGAACGCGCGCTCCAACAGCTCCAGCGCGCGCGGGCCGCGAAGTTCAAATTCGCCCATATGGCTCAAATCGAAAATTCCCGCCGCCGCGCGCACCGCGCAATGCTCCTGGATGATCCCGGCGTAGCTGACCGGCATCTCGAAACCACCGAAAACCGTCATCCGCGCGTGGAGTTTCTGGTGGACCGGGAAAAGTGTTGTGCGCATCGGCGCATTCATCTGGCGACAATTTAACACAAGCGCAAGTTAGCCAACGAGACAACCCGCGCGGGTCTGCCCACAGCACGGCGCATTATCCACAGCGGCTTGCCCCGCCTGGCGGCGTGCTATATTCGAGTGAATCGCTTAAGTGAATCGCTTATGACCACGGTAATCATGGACGGACGCGCGCTGCGCGCGCATCTGACGCCCGAGCTCAGGCGGCATGCGGCTGAGTTGGCGCAGCGTTATCGCGTCGTGCCAAAGCTGGTCACGATCCTGGTCGGCAACGATCCCGCGTCGCATCAGTACGTGCGCAACAAGATCAAGATGGCCGCGGAGCTGGGTTTCGGGGCCCAAATCTTGAGAATTGCGGGTGCCGAGGCGACCACCGACGGCCTGCTCGAAGTTATCGACGGGATCAATCGCGATTCCGGCACCACGGGTGTGCTGCTTCAGCTTCCGGTGCCGGAGCGGGTGGATCGCTTCCGGCTGTTTGACGCTATCGCGCCGCTGAAAGACCTCGACGGGGTCGGCGCTGCCAGCGTCAGCGGCTTCTATCGCGGCCAGTGGGGCACCTTTGTGCCTTGCACGCCGCGCGGAATCCTGACCTTCCTGGATTATTACAAGGTGCCAGTCGATGGCGCGCGCGCGATCGTGATTGGGCGCAGCGATATCGCGGGCAAGCCCGCGGCGCTGATCCTGGGCGGCAGGCTGCGCAACGCGACCGTGACGTGGTGCCATCGGCATACGAAAAACCTCGAGGCGATCTGCCGCGAGGCTGATATCCTCGTCTCGTGCGTCGGCGCGGAGGTTGGCCGCAGCTACCTCATAACCGCCGACATGGTGAAGCCGGGCGCATGCGTGATCGATGTCGGCTTTCGCCGCGTCGCCCCGGGCAAGTTCGCGGGCGACGTGGATTTCGAGGCGGTCAAGAAAGTCGCCGGATGGATCACGCTCAATCCCGGCGGGACCGGACCGATGACCGTGGTCGCGCTGATGCAGAACCTGATCGACGCAGCACGCTATCAGCTTGGACTCGAGCGCGCGGCTTACTCAATCTGAACCGGGCTTTGATCCTTTGCCGGAATTCACCTAATTTGACGCTGGCCCGTGGCTAGCGGGAATCTGGAATGGACCTGAAGCCTCCCAAGAGAACGGATTCGCAACCGGAAACGCATCGCACGCTGAGCGAGGTCATTATCGGCCCGGCGCGAGACGTGCGCGATCCCGGAATTTTCCACTCGCTGTCATTGATCGCGTTCCTGGCGTGGGTGGGCCTTGGCTCGGACGGGCTGAGCTCGTCGTGCTACGGACCCGAGGAAGCGTTCCTCGCGCTGGGACCGCATCAGTATCTCGCGATATTCCTGGCGCTGATGACGGCGTTGACCGTGTTCGTCATCTCCGCCTCCTACTCGCAGACGATCGATCTGTTCCCGACCGGAGGCGGCGGCTACCTGGTCGCAACCAAGCTGCTCGGTCCGTATGCAGGCGTAGTGTCGGGATGCGCGCTGGTGATCGATTACGTGCTGACGATCTCGGTTTCGATCGCGAGCGGCGCCGACGCGATCTTCAGCTTCCTCCCACCCGACATCCTGTGGCTCAAGTTCTGGGTCTGTATCCTGGTGGTGGTCCTGATGGTCGGGATGAATCTGCGCGGGGTGAAGGAATCGGTGATATCGCTGGTGCCGATCTTCCTCGCGTTCGTCGTGATGCACCTGTGGCTGGTCGGGTACGCGCTGCTTTCACGGGCGGGACAATTTCCCGCGATCATGCACGGCGCGATCGCGGAGACTCGCCACGGTTTCGACGCGCTGGGGTTCTTCGCGATGGCGGCGATCTTCTTCCGCGCGTACAGCATGGGCGCGGGAACCTACACCGGGATCGAGGCGGTCAGCAATGGACTGCCGATTCTGCGCGAGCCGCGCACCGTCACCGGCAAGCGCACGATGCTGTACATGGCGTTCTCGCTCGCGTTTATCGCGGGCGGGATCCTGATTGGCTATCTGCTTGAACATGTCGAGCCGCAGCGCGGGATGACGCTGAACGCCGTGATGTTCCAGCATATCGCGGGCGGCTGGAAGCTCGGCCGCTTCGCCGTCGGCACGCCGATCATCACGTTCGCGCTTTTGACCGAGGGCGCGCTGCTGTTCGTGGCCGCGCAGACCGGGTTTATCGACGGTCCGCGGGTTCTGGCCACGATGGCGACCGACCGATGGCTGCCGCGGCGCTTTTCGAACCTGAGCGGACGCCTGGTCACCCAGGACGGCGTGATCGCGATGGGGGTGGCAGCGATCCTGATCCTTACCGGCACCCACGCGCGAGTCGGAATCCTGGTGATCCTGTACGCGATCAACGTGTTCGTGACCTTCACGCTCTCGCAACTCGGGATGAGCGTGCACTGGTGGCGTGAGCGCAAGAGTGATCCGAAGTGGCGCCGGCGGTTGTGTATCAACGGGATCGGATGCTTGTTCACGTTTGCGATCCTGCTGCTGACGCTGACGCTCAAGTTCTTCGAGGGCGGATGGGTCACGGTGCTGATCACAGGTGCGCTGATCTCGATCTGCTACGCGGTGCACCGTCATTACGCCCGGGTTCAAAGAGCGATCGACCAGCTTGAGGTCGAAATTCTTCCGCAGCTCTACCAGGTCGAGAAGAAGCAGCCCGCGCCGTACGATCCCGCGGCTCCCACCGCCGCGATCCTGGTCAGTGGATTCAACGGGCTGGGACTGTCCGCTCTATTGACAATAACCCGCCTGTTCCATGATCAGTTCCGCAACGTCGTATTCGTGTCGGTGGGCGAGGTAGATTCCGCTTTGCTCAAGGGACCCGAAGAGGTCAAGGCGCTCGAAGAAAGAATCAATGAAGATTTGCAGGAGTATTGCCGTTTCGCCGGCGACTTGGGGTTGCATCCGGAGCTGCGCTCGGCGATTGGTCCCGATGTGGTGCTCGAGTTGCGCCGCGTGTGCCTGGAGATCGCGCACGAGTTCACGCAGGTAGTCTATTTCGCGGGCAAGCTCGTGTTCACCGATGAGCTCGATCGGTTCGGCGAACGCTTTCTGAATAACCATACCTCGCTGGATATTCAGAGCTGGCTGCAGCTCTATGGCCTAAGCCTGGTGATCGTCCCGATCCGCATCGGCGGTCCTCCGCTCGACTTGCCGCCAGCCGCGCCGTCGCTGCCAGACAAACCCTGATAACAACTCTACCCCGGCGGTGCGGTCGCCGGGACGATCCGGAACAGCATCATCCGTTCGCCGCGCAACCTTAGCGTCGAGGTGAATTGCGCCGGGTCGGGCAGCTCCGCGCGCGCGCCCGCGTCGTCCATCCAGGTGATCAGCCATGCGCCGCCCGCGCGCGTCGCGGCACTCTGGATCTCCGCACGCGCGGCGGCGGGATCATAGGGCGGGATCGTGCGGCGAGGATTCGCGCCGTCGAAGTAGTAGTCGAAAGGGAGCGAATAATAGCCGTGCGGAAATCCGAGATTGGGAACCTTTAGCGCCACGCCCGAGGAGACGAAGCCCGACTCGAAAAAGATTGGCTGGTCCGGACGATCCGCATCCGCGACCGTCCTGGCGGCCGCGCCCCAAGGCTGGATTTGTGGACGAATCGCAAGTGCGGCTGCGAGCATCACCGCCGTGACGGCGGCCACTGCCGCATTGCGCACCCATGATCCCGCCATCGCGAGCAGTCCCGCGGCAAGCACCGAAAGCATCGCCAGGGCAGGCGACACATACCGAATCTGGAACATCGGCCGCACCGCGATCGAGCCGGCAGAAAATGCAAGAATCGGGATCGCGATCCACAGCAGGCAGAATCGAAACGGTTCATCACCGGTTTCGAGCGCGCCTCCGAACACCATCCACAACGTGAGTGCGAGGGCGCCGACCACCACCAAGAGCTTGGTCGCGATCGAATAGTGATAGGCCGGCCCGATCCAATCGAGCCAGTGTCCTGCTATCAGCACGCGGCTCTGCGCGCTCGCGATTGGAAGATACGGAGCGAAAAGCAGCACGGCGCCGGCCAGAGCAATCCACGGGGCGACGCTTCGCCGGCCGCGCATGAAATCGCGGACCAGGATCGCGGCCTCGGCGGCAATGATCGCGGCGCCGCCTAGGTGGGTGTAGATGACCGCCGCGCCGCTTACCGCGCAGACGAGCGTCCATCCGACGCTTGAACGGTCGCGCGTGCGGCGCAGCGCATACACGTGCGCCAGCGCGAAAGCTATCAGCATCGTGTACATCCGCGCCCGGTACGAAAACACCGTCGCCATCGGATTGAACGCCCACATCGCGGCCGCGCCGGCGCCCGCCGCGTCGTCGAACAGATCGCGTCCGAGCGCGAAGATCATCGCGAGCGCGCACAATCCGAAGACCGCTGACATCGCGCGCAGTCCGGCCTCGCGCGCGCCGAAAATCATCGTCCAGAAGTGCAGGACGATGTAATACAGAAGCTGCTTGCCGGGATCGTCCGCGATCGGGATGCGGACAATCGCGCCCACGCTGGGGCGCGCGGCCGCGTATGCGCTGTACGCCTCGCTTGCGCCGAGCGGGTCCCGGCCCAGATGGAATGAATAGAAAATCGCGGCGAGGGCGAACACCGCGCCGAAGATCGCAATCGGCTGCGCCGCCGCGTCCGACCAGCCGCGAACGCGCTCCTTTTCCGCCGCCATCCCCACCTCTCTCGAAAGCGCAATATACCGCAAAGTCCCTGCGCGGTCTTCACGCGGCAAAGACCGCCAGCATCGGCAGCCGATCGCCGCGCACGCTTGACTGGACCGCATCGGACTGGCCTTACTGGCCGAAGTCATGTCGGAATTTCTGGAGTCGGTTCCTGACGCCGTCGTCCGGCCGGGGGACGCGCTCACTCTGCCGCCGATCACGCGGATGCGCGCGGAGGTGTGGGCGCTCGCGTGGCCGGTGATCATCTCGTTCGCGCTCGATTCGATCCTCGGGCTGGCCGCGATGCTGATGGTCGGGCGGCTCGGCGCAGAGGCGGTCGGCGCGGTTGGGTTGGCGACGCAGATCCTGGGCGCCGTGCGCGCGGGAATCGCGGCGGTCGGAACCGGTGCGGTGGCGCTGGTCGCGCGATCCATCGGCGCCAACGATCGCGACAACGCCGAAGAGGCGATGAAGCAGGCGGTGATTTTCGGGGTTGCCGTCTCGACCATAATCGCGATCCCGGTGATCGTGTTCGCCACGCCGCTGATGGCTTTGTTCCAGGTCAAAGGCGAGATGGCCTCGATGGGCGCGCGTTATCTCCAAGTCGTGATGCTCGCGGAGCCGTTTCAGGGCGTATTCCTGATGTGCACGGCGTCGCTGCGCGGTGCGGGCGATACCCGCACGCCGCTTTGGATCGGCGGGATCATCGACGTGCTCGCGATCGTGCTGAATTACGTTTTGATTTTCGGGAAATTCGGATTTCCGAAGATGGGTGTCGACGGTTCCGCGGTGGCGACGCTGATCGCAATCGCGATCGGCGGGATGTTGTTTTTCTGGGCGCTGTCGCTCGATGGGATGGTGCTCAATTTCAGGTGGCGCAAACTGTGGCCGGATTTCGGCCTTGGATGGCGCATTCTGCGGGTTGGTAATCCGGCGGCGATCGAGCAGCTCGTCATCCAGTTCGGCTTTGTCGCCTACGTCGCGTTTATCGCGAGCTATGGCGACAAGGAAGTCGCCGCATATTTTATCGGCGTCCGGATTCTGGCGCTGTCGTTCCTGCCGGGCTTCGGGTTTTCCGCCGCGGCCGCGACGCTGGTCGGCCAGGGACTCGGCGCCGGCGACTCTGAATTCTCGCGCAAGGCGGGATGGACCTCGGTGATGATGGCGATTGCACTGATGTCCGCGATGGGTCTGCTGTTCGTCGTGTTCGCATGGCAGATCGCGGCGCTGTTCATCGCGGACCGCCAGGTAATCGCGTACACCGTCGCGTTTATGTACGCGCTTGCGGCCGCGCAACCGCTGATGGCGATCGACTGGACCGTTACCGGCGCGCTGCGCGGCGCCGGCGATTCGCAGTTTCCGCTCTACGGATCGCTCGCGGGCTTCTACGGGATGCGCCTGTTTCTGACCATCCTGATCGCGTGGCATCACGGCCCGATCATCTGGATCTGGTGGTCGCTGCTCGCGGATTACATCGTGCGTTCGACGCTCAAGACCTGGCGCTTCAGGACCGGCAAATGGGCGACGATCCAGGTTTGAGCGCACGTGCATTCACCGCCTGTTGGCATCCGCACCTCGCGCGGCTTTACGCGCCCGGCGATGCGCGCAATCCTTGGCCCAAGTGAATGAAACCGAACACAGCGCGCAGATGGTCGAGGGAACCCTCGACCATCTGCTATACGTAAACGACTCGACCGGCTACGGGGTCGCGGTCGTGAAGTCCTATGCCGGCTCCGGCGACACGCGGACGATCACGATGGTCGGCAACCTGGCAGGGCTCGAGATCGGCTCGGGAATTCGCGCGCACGGCTCGTTCGAAAAGCATCCGCGCTATGGCGAACAGTTCAAGGTCACAGAATTCGAGACGGTGCGCCCGGCCAGCGTCGGCGCGCTCGAGCTCTACCTGTCCAAGGAAATTCCCGGCGTCGGGCCGGAGCTCGCGCGCCGAATCGCGTCGCACTTCGGCGAAAGCCTGCCCGAAATTCTGGACAACACTCCCCATCG
>JBAPSR010000092.1:0-2148 GCA_049281755.1 Binataceae bacterium (SeqCode) | reverse complement strand
CCGCTGGACCGATTGATTGTTCAGGATATCGGTGGCCATCGTGTTAAACGCTTTGAATGAGCTGGTGGGCAGCGGTCCCGCACCCGAGAAGAGTTGGGTCTCCGTCAAAGCGTTCTTGCCGATGTCGTATTCCCCTGCGATCCCCCAGTGCTCCGCGGTGTAGTGGACCAGGAACGCGTCGCGCCAGGTCTGCGTGCCGCCGCCGGTTCCGGAAGTATCCGGAGTGGTGTTCCCCCATCCATAATCGCCGAACACCGTAAGCCCGAATGAATCGTAGCGCGACTTGGCGCCGAAGGGGTTGACGGTCACCCGGCCCATCACCTGCTTCGTGCTGGATTCTTCCTGCGCATGGAAGCTGGCGTTGTTGTAAACGCCAAAATCGTAATCGACGTACTGCTTCTCGTTGAACTTGATCGGACCCTTCATCGCGATACCGACCTGCGTCGAGCTGAGGCTGAGATAATTCCACGGCGTCAGGTTGACGAAGCGGAAGCCGTAGAGGTGTTCTTCCCAGTCCACCAGCGGGTTGGGCTGTTGCCCGAAGGTGAACTGATCCTCTCTCATCGAACCTACCTGCAGGATCTTCTGGAAGAAGGTGTTGTAGTCGATGTACCCGTACTTCAAACGGAAGCCGAGGTCGCCATCGGTCGTGGCGGGCCACGAGGTGCTGGCGCCAACGGTCTTGGCCGTCGCAGTTTGGGTCGAGGCGAACATGTTCGGTGTCACGCGCAGCATGAAATCATCGGTCGGCGTGAACTTGAAATCGAGGTAGGTTCGCGTGAGGTCGAACGCATTGAAGCTGTTGTTACCCGGTCCCGGCCAGTTCATCTGAGTCAGGAACTGCGGCCCAAACCCTGTGTGCGAGTAGAAGCGATAGTCCGCGAACACCAGGGTTCCGATCGAGATTTTGTTCATCCACCGCTCGCCGAATTCCGTCCACGCAGGCTTCATGTCGGCCACCTGCTTGCTGAGAACCTGGTTCTCTTGCGCAAGCTCGGCGTTCTTGTGTGCGATGTCGGAAATCTGCGCCTGGTTCTGGTCGAGTTGCGCCTGAGTCTTCTGCTCGATGCGCTTCTCCAAGTCCTGCGTTGCCAGCGCGGCTGCCGGAATTTCGGTCAGCAGACGCCGATCGCGGGCCGGCGTCGTGAACACCTGCCCCTTGGAATCGACGTACAGTTTAAGCATCGGCGCCGAAGAGGACTCCATGCTCTGTGCACGTGCTCCCGGCGCCGGCCCGATTGCGAGCAGCGTGGCTCCCAGCAACGCCGCGATCGCAAACCTGCGTTTTCTCCTCTTCACACAGACCTCCCGTTACGGTTTCCGCACTTAAGTTGGCGTCCACCTCGAGTGCGGAGGTTAAGCGGACTTGTTCACCCCCGGCCCGCAGTTGCTCGTGGCCTGATCCTCAAGGGCCGCAATCCGTTGGCGCGACGAAGTTAAAGGTCGAAGGTTACGGGCGAATTAACGCGCGGTTGCCCGCGATTGAATTCGTAGCCACCGGGCCGGCGCGTTTAAGAAAAATAGTTGATAAGTTCCGCTGGGTTTGCATTCCTGCGCTGTGCTCAACCACAATTGCCCCACGACGCCGCGCGATGCGGCGCGATCTTTTCTTCGAGGCTCGCGATGAAGGCGCTTGACGGAGTTAACGTTCTCGAACTCGCTTCCAATCTGGGCGCGGAATACGCCGCATGGATCCTGGCCGAGCAGGGCGCGCGCACGATCAAAGTCGAGCCGCCCGGCGGCGCGGCGCATCGCGGCTCGCCGCGCTTTCATCTCCTGAACCGCTCGAAATGCGCGCTGTTCTTTGACGCCGCCGCTCCTGCGGGAAAACCGCGCGTCGCGGAGCTCCTCAGATGGGCCGATATCGTCGTTACCGGCGCCACTCCCGAGCGCCTCGCCGCGCTCGGGCTCGGCTACGAATCGATCCGCGAGATCAATCCGCGCGCGATCGTGGTGAACGTTCCTCCATTCGGCAGCCGCGGACCTCTGGCCGAATTCGACGCGAACGACGACCTGGTCGCCGCTTTCGGCGGTATCACCGGCAGCCAGTGGGCGCGCAGCTCGAATCCTGTGGCGCTGGTGTTTCCAGCGGCGAGCTATTCCGCGGGCTTGATGGCGGCGACGGGTGCGGCCGCGGCGCTCTATGCG
>JBAPSR010000091.1:0-10553 GCA_049281755.1 Binataceae bacterium (SeqCode) | reverse complement strand
ACGTCGCGCAGAAATTCACCCAGGATGTAGGTGTTCTCCGCGTAGGTCCGCGCCGGCTTGGCCACCTTGACCGCGTATTTCCTGAAGTTCGGAAGCTTGAGCGGACGGCGCAGAAGCCCGGGGTTGCTGTGCGGATTGGCGCTGATCCGCCGGTCGCCCGACGGCGCGAGCTGCTTGAGCTCGGGAATCAGAGCGCCGGACTTGTCGAACAGCTTCTCCGGATGGTAACTGCGCATCCATTTTTCCAGCAGCTTCAGATGCTTCGGGTTCTCGATCACGTCGGGAATCGGCACCTGATGGGATCGCCACGAGCCTTCGAGCTTGTGCCCGTCGAGCTTCTTGGGATCGGTCCATCCCTTGGGCGTCCGCAGGATGATCATCGGCCATCGCGGACGTTGCTGCCGATCCGCCGCGCTTTTGGTACGCGCTTGCTTCTGGATTTTGTGAATCGCCGCGATACTCGCCTCGAGCGCCGCCGCCATCGCCTGATGCACCAGCTTCGGATCGTCGCCCTCGACGACGTGCGGCGTGTATCCGTAGCCAACCATCAGGCTGTGCAGCTCGTCGGGCGGGATCCGCGCGAGGATCGTCGGGTTGGCGATCTTGTATCCATTCAGATGCAGGATCGGCAGCACCGCGCCGTCGCGCACCGGGTTTAAGAATTTATTGAAATGCCACGAGGTCGCGAGCGGCCCGGTCTCGGACTCGCCGTCACCAACCACCGCCGCCACGATCAGGTCCGGATTATCGAATGCTGCCCCAGCGGCGTGCGACAGGCTGTAGCCCAATTCGCCGCCCTCGTGAATCGAGCCTGGAGTCTCAGGCGTGCAATGGCTTCCGACCCCGCCGGGTGAAGAGAACAGCCGGAAGAACTCGCGCATCCCCTCCTCGTCCTGGCTGCGATCGGGATAGACCTCGGAGTAAACGCCTTCGAGGTACGAGTTCGCGAGCGTGGCCGGAGCGCCATGCCCGGGGCCCGCGATATAGAGGACGTTCAGATCGAGCTTTTTGATGAGCCGATTCAGATGCACCCAAACCAGCGACTGTCCCGGATCCGTCCCCCAATGCCCCAGCAGGCGGCGCTTTATATGTTCGGCCTTGAGCGGCTTTCTGAGCAGCGGATTATCGCGCAAATAGAGCATCCCGGCGCACAGATAGTTAGCCGCGCGCCAGTAAGCATCGATCGCATCAACTTCCCGCGCAGACAGAACCTGCTTCATCATAACCTCATGTGGTTCAGGGGGTTGCGCAGCGTGCTCGCGCTCGCGATTACTCCCGGATCGTCATTACCGGGCACGCGGCCTTGCGCACTACCGCTTCGGCGACGCTACCAAGGATCATGCGCTTTAAGCCTTTGCGGCCATGCGTCGCGATCACGATCAGGTCGGGTTTATGTTTGATCTCAGCCTGCATGATGCAGCCGACGACATCGCCGGTATATATCAGTGCGTCGTGCTTTAGGCCGGCGAGTTTCTGTTTCACGATATCCTCGAGTTTGGCTCGTGCGGCCTTCTCCTGATCTGCGAACATCGCCGGAGGCGCGTAGATCTCGCCGGACGTGAGCACCAGCTCCAGCACATGAAGCAGGATGATCGAGCTGCCAAAGTGGCGCGCGATCTCGGCGGCTTTATCAAGCGCGACCAGAGAATTCTCGTCAAAATCGACGGGACACAGAATCGTTTTGAAGGTTAAGGCCATTCTTTGAATCTCCTTCCCGAATCACGAAGCGCACAGGGTCAAGCCCGCCCCCCACAATTCAAATCTAGAGGCGGCTCTGCCGCAAATTGAAGATGACAGGATGCATCCGTTCAATAGGATACGCTGATTACCGATTCTCTTCTCATGAAGATTTCTCTCGAGTTCCGCGAGGCGCCACGCCTTCACGCCGGGGATTTCTCGCCGCGGCTCGAAATGACGGATGAGGACTCGTCGCCAAAAGAGCTGGGATCCTTCGCCTACGGTGCAGGATGACTACGGCTGTACCAATCTGTGCGCTCTCACTAATTTTGCGGGGGCTCGTTGAGCAGGGCTTCGATGAACTCGCAGGTAATTGGCTTTGCCACCAGCCGATCGAAACCTGCTCGTTTCGCCTCGGCGTGATCTTTGGGCTGGCTGTATCCGGAAACCGCAATCAGGCGCGCGTCGCTCAATAGCAGTTGTGCGCGTAAAGCGCGGGCCACTGCATAGCCGTCCATACCACCGGGTAATCCGAGATCGCAGATGACCAGATCTGGGGGCGTCGCTATCGCGCGAGCCAGCGCGGATTGCCCGTCGTGCGCGATCTCGACATTGCAACCGAGCAGTCCGATCAGCTCTGCCATTGTTTCGGCTGCGTCCTCGTTGTCTTCAACGATCAAAACCCGGCTGCGGCCTTCCCGCTGCGTCTGCTCGACGCAACGTGCAGGCGCCGCCGCCGCGACCAGCGGCAACCTCAGGGTGAATACCGCTCCACATCCAAGGCCGGAGCTTTCGCCGGACAACGTGCCGTGCTGCATCTCCGCGAGTTTCCTGCTGATGGCCAATCCGAGCCCCAGCCCTCCGTTGGTCCGATCGATCTGTTGTTCCTCCTGTACGAACGGTTCGAAAAGTCTGTCCGCCAATTTGTGGTCGAAGCCGACACCGCTGTCCTCGATCCGTAGAATGGCAGTGCCGCCTTCTGCGGAGAGTCGAACCCTGACGTGTCCTTCAGGAGGCGTAAACTTAAACGCGTTGGAGAGGATGTTGCCAATGATTTGCGACAGACGCACACGGTCGCCGCTGACCGGACAAGGCATACCGTAAATCGCGAATTCGAACCCGATTCCGGCACTTCTGGCCGGCTCTCTGTAATCTCCGATCACTTCCCCTAGGACCTCGCGGAGATCAACGTTTTCCAGCTGCAACGACGTTTTTCCTGTGGTAATGCGAGCTGCATCGAGAAGGTCGTCCAGCATGCGCGTCATGATCGTCGATTGACGGTCCAGCCTCTCGAGGAGTCGCCCAACCTTGGGATCCTGAAGCTTCATCAAACCCAGAGCATCGGTCGCTGCGCGCACAGCGGTCAGGGGATTACGCAGCTCATGCGCCAGGACGGCGATGAACCGATCCTTTTGCAGGTCCTTCTCTTCAAGCGCAGCTTTGGCCTTTATCAGATGCTCTCGTTCGTGCAGATCACGCAGCGCCGTTAACTCGTCGAACAGCCTCGCGCCCATCTCGCAGCGGTCAGCCTCCGGGTCCTCGATCAAGAGCCGGGCAAGCTCCTCATGCTCGTGCATCAGGACGTCCATATCCTCTTCTGTCTCTATTTCCGGGTGCAGGATCGTCCAATAGTGAGCCGTCCGGATGAATGCGAGGCAGCCGGCCAGGTATTCGAAACGGCCAGGTCCCAGCGCATGCAGAAGTGCAAGTCGCGCCGTCTCGCCTCGGGCCGGTTCGGAGAACACGACGGCCGCACAGGCGAAAATCAAATCTTCCAGGTCAGTCTCGGGTTCAGGCCAGTTGCCTAATGGCTCCTTCAATCCTTCCAGGCGGGCATAGACCGATGGCATATCGCGGTTCCACGGCGTCGGACGCTTCAGCAGCTGGACGACACTCGCGACGCTCTGCGCAGGCGCCGTCTCGTCGCCCGCCGGCCGGCCATTGCCCAGCAGAAACCCGACGTGACGCACGATGCAGTAGCGCACAGGACATAGTCGCGAAAGCGTGACGAACAATCGTTCTTTGAAGAGAGCCGGAATCGGGTTGTCGAGATAAGCAGCCTTCGCGAAGGACCACAGATCCTGGACCAGTTCAGGCGCGGCACTGGACGAACGGAAGAAGTTCGGAAGGATTCCAAAACGGCCGGCAACCTCGGCTTCGAATGCTGCCTTACGGTCAGGAGATTGCGCCATGCGCTCCTCTCCAGAATCCTGTGTTGAGTCTGCGAACTGTCGGGATTTAACCAATCTCGTGCACACCGGTATTCTAGCATACGAGCGAATAAAGATGCTGGTAAAACCTTTTCAAAACTCTAAACCCACGAGCACGGTCGAATTGATGCCGTCGAGCCAGGAATCGACGGAATGAATTCCGCCCACACTCCAAAAGCCTTAGATCTACTTCGGATCGTCGGGGATCAGCTTGAGCTTGCCTTGCCTGACCGGACGTTTGCCCGCGCCAGCCGCCGCCATCGAGGCTCCTGTACCCTTTCGCGGACGCATCCGGATCGGCGCCTCGGGCTTCTTCACCTGGACGCGGTCGCGGCTCGGATCGCTCGCGTGAGTGCCTGCCGATCCCGCCGGTGCCTTGGTGGGAGCGGGACGGACAGAGTCCATCCCGAAGGCTTTGCGTTCGAGCTTCTTGATCTGGTCGCGAAGCTCCGCCGCGTGCTCGTAGTCGAGCTTCTCTGCCGCTTCCATCATCTCTTGGCGCAGCGCGCTGATTCGCTCGGGCAGCTCGTGCGCGGGCAGCAGGTCCTCATCGCTCGGCTTGTCGTCAATCTCCGGCACGACAGCCCATTCGGGCGAGTACATCTCGACCAGCGACGCGTCGATCGCCTTGATGATCGTCGCGGGCGTGATGCCGTTGGCCTCGTTGTAGGCGACCTGCTTGGCGCGGCGCCGATCGGTCTCGCCGATCGCCCTGGTCATCGAGTCCGTCATTCGATCGGCGTACATCAGGACCAGCCCGTGCAGATTTCGCGCCGCGCGTCCGATCGTCTGGATAAGCGAGCGCGCCGAACGCAGGTAGCCTTCCTTGTCGGCGTCGAGAATCGCGACCAGCGAGACTTCAGGCAGGTCCAGTCCCTCGCGCAGGAGGTTGATCCCGACCAGCACGTCGAAGTCGCCCTTGCGCAGCCCGCGGATAATCTCGACCCGTTCGATCGTCTCGATATCCGAATGCAGATAGCGCACGCGGATGCCGAGGTCGTGGTAATAGTCGGTCAGATCCTCGGCCATCTTTTTGGTCAGACACGTGACCAGCACGCGCTCGCCCACCGCGACCCGCTTGTGGATCTCTTCGAGCAGGTCATCGACTTGCGTGCCGGCCTTGCGCACTTCTATTTGCGGATCGATAAGTCCGGTCGGGCGGATGAGCTGTTCCACGATAAGTCCGCCCGAGCGCTGCTGCTCGTAGTCGCCAGGAGTGGCCGAGACATAGATCGCCTGGTTGACGTGCGACTCCCACTCCTCGAAATTCAGCGGACGGTTGTCGAGCGCCGACGGCAGGCGGAAGCCGAAATCGACCAGGGTCTGCTTGCGCGAGCGATCGCCGCGGTACATGCCGCCGATCTGCGGCACGGTCACGTGGCTCTCGTCGATAAAGAAGATCGACTCCTTGGGAAAGTAGTCGAGCAACGTCGGCGGCGGATCGCCGGGCGCGCGTCCGGTCAGATGGCGCGAGTAGTTTTCGATTCCCGGACAGAAGCCCATCTCGGCCAGCAGCTCGAGATCGTACATCGTGCGCTGTTCGAGCCGCTGCGCTTCGAGCAGCTTGTTCTCGGAGCGGAAAAGCTCGAGGCGGGCTTTCAGCTCCTCGCGGATTCCGACCACCGCGCGCTCCATCCGGTCCGAAGTCGTGACGTAGTGCGAGGCCGGGTAGACCGCGACCGCCTGCAGCTTGCGGATCACCTTTCCGCGCAGCGCGTCGATCTCGTAAAGCGCCTCGACCTGATCGCCGAAGAACTCGATCCGCACCGCGCGCTGTTCTTCATACGCGGGGAAAACTTCAACCGTGTCGCCGCGCACGCGAAACGTTCCGCGATGGAAATCGTAGTCGTTGCGCTGGTAGGCGATATCGACCAGCTTGCGCAGCACGCGGTCACGCTCAATCGTCTGCCCTTCTTCGAGGAACGCTACCGTCTCGAAATATACTTCCGGCTCGCCCAAACCGTAGATGCACGAGACCGACGCCACGATCAGCACGTCGTTGCGTTCCAGCAATGCCTTGGTGGCGGAATGGCGCAGCTTGTCTATCTCGTCGTTGACGCTCGAGTCTTTCTCGATAAACGTGTCGGTCGAGGGGACATAGGCCTCGGGCTGGTAGTAGTCGTAATAGGATACGAAGTAGCGCACCGCGTTGTCGGGGAACAGGCTCTTGAATTCGTTATAGAGCTGCGCGGCCAGGGTCTTGTTCGGCGCCATCACCAGCGCCGGCCGATTCACCTGCGCGATCACGTTCGCCATCGTGAAGGTTTTGCCCGAGCCGGTCACGCCAAGCAGCACCTGGTGCGGTACGGCCTGGCGCAGATTGCCGACGATCGCCTCAATAGCCGCGGGCTGGTCGCCCTCGGGCTTGTAGCTCGAGACCAACCGGAAGCTGCCTTCTTTTCCGCGCGCAAGTGGAAGCATAGCGAGGGAGGGATTCTAGCATCGTTGGACAGCATCGTAGAAACCCGGCGCTATCGGCCTCGCGCCGCGTATCCCGACCGGCCAGCACCAAATCGGGTGGGGGGCGCCCAATTGAGCTATCGAGGCGCGAAAAAATTACCCACCATTCTCGGCCGGCAGAAAGAATCTCGTCCTCCATCACGATTTCTGATAAAAGAATGCTCCATCAAGGCCAGCGCCGAGGGTGGCATATCGATTGCTCATTTCCGCGCTAACCCATGACTGGCTCGGCAAATGAACGAGGGTTCAGGTTCAGAATCCCTGGATTAAGTTGAAACCGGTGAGCGCGGACGATCGTATGCGAATGATGTCGACACGTCGCACCGATCGCCCCTTACCCGAAACGGAGGAGAAACGATGAAGAGGTTGATCACACTCACGGCCGCACTGTTTGCGATTGCGATCGCGGCACCGGCGTTTGCGCAGGTGGGCCAGTACGACGCCGACTTCAACAACTACTTGAGTCATCACCCCAATGAAGCGGCCCAGATCCAGTCCAATCCCCGTATAATCGACGACCCGGCGTACATCAAAGCTCATCCCGGGCTGAATCAGTATCTGGACAACCACCCCAACGTCCGCAGAACCATTCGCGCGCAGAGCAACGGCGCCATGATGCATGGAGAAGCGATGCGCGGCCCGGGCGACTACGATTCAAATCATGTATGGCGCGACCAAGGATGGTGGCAGAAGAATCATCCGGACGTATGGGCCAAACGGCATCCTAATCGCTAGATCATGATCAACCGTCTCTACAGCGATGGAGAAAAAACGATGAAGACAATGCTGACAATCATGGCCGCTGCGCTGCTCGCGATAGTGACTGCGGGTCCGGCGTTCGCGCAGGTAGGGCAATACGACGCCGACTTCAACAACTACCTGAGTCATCACCCCAGCGAAGCATCTCAGCTTCAGGCCAATCCCCGACTGATCGACAACCCGACCTACATCCACAACCATCCCGGGCTCAACCAGTATTTGGACAATCATCCCAACGTCCGCCGGACGATTCGCGGACAGACCAACGGAGTTGGCGCTCCCGGACCGTACGCAGCCCGCGGGTTCGGCGACTACGACGAGCATCACGTGTGGCGCAGCTCTGACTGGTGGCAGCAGAACAATCCTGGATGGTGGCGCGAACATCATCCGGAATGGGCCGCGAATCATCCGCACTGGTACCCCGACGGCGACTACGACGAACATCACGTGTGGCGCGACTCTGGATGGTGGCAGAAGAATCATCCGGAGGTCTGGAGTAAGTGGCATCGTGGCAATGAGGTTGGTCATGCATCCGACACTGACCACCATGGCCATGACAATGACCACCATGACCACGACCACCACTAGAACGTGATCGCCGGCAAGATGGAGAACGAATTAAGATGGCCGGGCCGCTCGAGGCGGCTCGGCCTTTCTATGCGAGCGCGGGGACGCGATTTAAGGATCAATTAACGGGTAAATAGGGCGCGGGAACCCGGTGATAAAAAATTAGGGTCCCTAGTTGCATTCAGGGCCCAAATATAACTATATTTGCTCCGCAATTACGAGTTAATCACGCGATGTCGCGGCGAGTGAGGGGTTTCAAGCACCGCGTAAACACGCACTTGGGTAGGGAGGAGTTCATGAGACGACAGTCAGGCTTGTTGAAATCCGTAGTCGCGCTCGCCGGTGCAACCTTAGCCGTCAGCGCGCTCGGTGGATGCGCGAATATGCGCCAGCCGCGCACTTGGGGATCATGCGCGCTGATCGGCGCTGCGGCAGGCGCCGCAGCCGGTGCGGCATCGGGAATTGTAATCGCCGACGCCAGCACCCGCGCTAATTCGTCGAGCGACGCGAGAGTCTTCTCGGGCCTCGGCGGCGCTGCGATTGGCGCCGGCCTTGGTGCGCTTGCGGGACACTACATTTGCGATCCTATAGTTCCGCCGCCGTCTCCGCCGCCTCCGCCGCCACCTCCTCCACCGCCTCCGCCACCGCCGCCGCCTCCGCCGGTTAAGCAGAAGATCGTTCTGCGCGGTGTGCATTTCGACTTTAACAAGTCGAACATCCGTCCCGGCGACGCCGCCGTGCTGGATGAAGCCGCGGCTACCTTGCAGTCCAACCCGGACGTCAAGGTTGACGTGAACGGATACTGCGATGCGATCGGCGGCGAAGAGTACAATCTCAAACTGTCGGATCGGCGGTCCAACGCGGTCGCGAGCTACCTTGAAGGCAAGGGAATCTCGGCTGATCGGTTGATCCCGCACGGATACGGCAAGACCGATTTCGTCGCGCCGAACGACACTGCGGATGGCCGTGCACAGAACCGCCGTGTCGAACTGGTGCCGCTCGACTAAGGTCGCGCCACCGTCCGATTAGTCAGGTCTGAAACGGCCGGAGCTCCATAACAGGGGCTCCGGCCGTACTTTTTGGCGCGCCCGGCTCCTCACCGACCGAGTCTGGAAAGGATTTACCAGACAGGGGCTACGAACAGTTCACAAATCGCACCGGGGGGCCTGACGCGGCTCGATGAATTTGTTATACCCTCCGACATGGCATCGCTACGTTTGCAGGCAATCACTACTGCTGCGGCTCTGGCGCTGATCATTTCCGCATGGTCGCCGCCGGCCCGCGCGCAGGATCAATCCACGGACGTGGGTCGCACCTACCCGCCGGCTGCCATCGCACCCGACGTGACGCAGCGCGCAGATCATGCCGCCTCGGTTGCGGCGGCTGCGGTCGCGGACTCGTCGCCCGCGTCTCCCGAAACGGCGTCATCCGCAGCTGCGAACCAGCAGCTTCCAGCCGCACTCGGAGGCCCTGCCGCCAATCCGTCCCCGGTGGCGGCAGCGACGCCCGCAAAGAAGTCAATCAAGGAACAGGTCAAGGCGGTGGTTAAGAGCCTGAACCCCGCCCGGCTCATGATGGACCGTCAGTACGCCAAGGCCTCGGCCGTTTTTCCCGCCTTCTGCAAGGATTGGGAACAGAAGCTGAAGGATCGCGAGAAGAACAATCTCGCGCACATCGCGTGGCGGTTCGACAATGGATTCCAGACCGCGCTCTATACCGGCTACAGCACGGTCGAGAGCTGCGAGTCGCATCAGTCAGCCACTGGCTACTCGATCGGCAAGCTCAGCTACGAGGAATTTCACTACCTGATCAAAGCCAAGACGGTGGATGAAGCCAAAACCACCAAGGCGACGCCGGTGGACGATACCCACACCACCGAAATCTTCCGCTGGGACAAGGGCACGTGGTTTGGCTTTTAATGATCGGGATGGAGAGCCACGTGCTCTAGCAGAAGACCGGCAAGGTGCCAGCGGCACGCGCTCACCCTCCTGCCATAAGCTTTCCTGACAGAAGTCTTCATTGGGGCCGCCGTCCGGGCGGCCTCTTCTTTCAGGCGGGAGGGGCGATCCCCCAGTTGATCGCGTTGCGCAGTAGCTGTCCGAACGCGTCGGTCTGCCAGGCGCCGCGGAACTCGAGCGGCGTCTTGCCTGCCGGATCGATACTCGCGTCAACGAACGGCTGCACATTGGTGTACGGCGAATGGCAATGCCCCAGCGCCACATACGCGACGCCGCCCGCGCCAACCTGGCGGGTGAACCCGAGCGCGCGGGTTTTTCCGTCGGCGAGCAGCGAAGTGTCGCGATCGTAAACGAACCCAAAGTTCGGCGCCGGGTTTTGCGGCAGCTCGGTGGTGAGAAATATTTCGCTATGCGCCGGATCCTGCAGCTCGATCATGTACAGCTCGTCCATCACTTCAAATGACGCCGGCAGGCCCGCCGCGAGCGGATGCGCCTGCGCCACGTTCACGCGGAACTTCCGCGCGGGCGGATGATTGAGAAAGAATGCTCCGAGCGTCGCATGATGCGGCATCTTCACCATCTTGCGCACCCGGCGCGACTCGCCGACCGGAGCAGCCTTCCCGCCGCTGGTGCCGTGCAGCGCGAACCATCGGCCACCAGCTTCGAGCCACTTCCCAAGCGCGCGGTTGCCGTCGTCATCAGGATAGGGCCCGGCCGCATATGTGATCAGAAAGCGCGAGGTCTCGAGCCATCGTGCGATGTCGCGGTAGTCGCTCGACACCGTAACGCGTGCGCGCGGCGTTTCGTGCAGCACCTCGAGCAGCTTGAGCCGCACGTAATCCATGTCATGCCCGGCGGGTTCTCCGGGCGGAAAGCCGCCAACGACCAGATGGACTCGTATCGGCTTGTCATCACTCATCGC
>JBAPSR010000090.1:0-2781 GCA_049281755.1 Binataceae bacterium (SeqCode) | reverse complement strand
GCGGACGCACCACCGGCGCTAATCTTCACTTCGAGGTTCGCCACGACAACATAGCGCGCAATCCGCTCGCCTTTCTGCCCGAACCTCCAGCAGCACCTGGCATCACCTATGCCGCCGGCGGAGGCTTATAGCGCACCGAGATTTTTGCGCCGAGTGGCATTCCTCAAAATGGATTTTCCGCTCGGCGCCGAGTAAGCTCTCTGGCTCGCACGGAGCTTAAGCGAAGTTCACAAGTGAAGTTGAAATGACTCCAGAAGAAATCAAGAAACTCATTCGCGACATCCCCGACTTTCCCAAGACCGGAATCCTGTTCCGCGATATCACGCCGCTCATCGCCGATCCGCGCGGCTTTGCGGCCATTGTGGACGGACTGGCCGAGCCCTACCTGGGGCAGGTCGATACGGTATTGGGAATCGAGTCGCGCGGTTTCATTATCGGGGCGCCTGTCGCTTATCGGCTGGGAGTGGGCCTTGCGATCGCGCGCAAGCCCGGCAAGCTCCCGTTCTCGACCGTGGATGAATCGTATGACCTCGAGTACGGCAGCGCGTCGCTGCAGATGCATAGCGACGCGATCAGGCCGGGCGCGCGCGTACTGATCGTCGATGACTTGCTGGCAACGGGCGGCACCGCCGAAGCCTCGCTCAAGCTGGTGCGCAGGGTTGGCGGCGTCGTGATCGGTTGCGCGTTTATCGTCGAATTGTCGGCGCTGGGCGGCCTTGCGCGGATCGCGCCGGCGAAGAGCTTCTCGCTCGTCAGCTATTAGCAGCTTGTCCGCTCGGCACTCGTCACCGCGCGGACTTCCGATCGCATGATCGCGTCCGGCAAGGACGCAACCGCACTCAGCCGTGGAAGTATCCAAGCATAACGCCCGCCTGCCGGCAGATCGCCGCCGCCTTTATCTGGTGCTGGCGATCGCGGTCGGCTATTTCGCGCTCGAGCTTGGCGCCGGATGGCTGACCAACAGCCTCGCGCTGTTCTCCGACGCGATCCACATGCTGACCGACATCGCGGCGATTTGCCTGAGCTTGCTGACCTTGTGGATTTCGGCGCGTCCCGCAAACGAGGGCAAGACCTTCGGCTACCTGCGCGCGGAAATTCTCGGCGCGCTGCTCAACGGACTATTTCTATGGCTGCTGGTCGCGTTCATCTGGATCGAGGCATTCGCGCGTCTGCGCCATCCCGAGCACGTCCATGGACTCGGCGTGATGGCCGTCGCGGTGGTCGGGATCGTGGTGAACTCGATCGCCGCGTGGATCACGGCCGACGCTTCCGCATCCGGCGACCCCGGACGCGGGATGGCGGTGCGGGCGGTTTTCGTCCACGTGATCTCGGACCTGATCGGTTCGCTCGGCGTACTGATCGCGGGCGCGCTGGTTTACTTCACCGGCACGTGGCAGGCCGACCCTGCCGTCAGCATCCTGATTGGCGCGTTGGTGCTCTACAGCTCCTGGGGCCTGGTGCGCGAGGGCGTGGATATCCTGATGGAGTCGGTGCCGGGGCATATCGATCTTCAGCGGCTGCGCGACGATCTGCTGGCCGTCGAGGGCGCCGAGGAAGTCCATGATTTGCACGTCTGGTGCCTGACCTCGCATCAGTTCGCATTGGCGGCGCACTGCGTGGTGCGCGCCGATATCGACCAGGATCTGGTGCTGCATAAGATGTCGGAAATGCTGCGCGCCAATTTTAATATCCATCACATGACCGTGCAGCTCGAACGCGACAGCCGTCGCCAGCACGAACCCGAACACTTTTGAGCCGCTATTCCCAAAATGAATGTTGAATCCCCCGGCCTTCCGCACGACGACGCGGACGATTGGGTAACGCCGCCGTTTCAGCCGATACGCGCCGTCGCGGCGATCCTGCTGACCGCGGGCGGGTTCGGACTCTACGAGTTCGTGCTGCTGAACTTCTGGTCGTCGCCTGCCCTGGGAATTCACGATCGGATTCCATGGCCCGCTTTCGGCGCGCTCGCCCTTGCGATGCTGCTGGCGCTGGCGGCGGTTGGCGCCGCACTCGGGATCTGGTCGCCGCACGCGAAGCTGGGCTTCGGACTGCTCGCGTTCTTCGCCTGCATCGTGATTGGAGTCGGCGGCGGAAGGTTCGCCAGCTACATCATGCGCGGAACGCTCAACCCGCCCTATCACCTCGCGCTCGCGGTCGGCGACCGCTTTCCGCAATTCTCGCTTGCCGATCAAACGGGAGCCGTAGTTCACACCCTGACACCGACAGGCGACCGGGCGACGCTGGTATTTGTCTATCGCGGAGATTTTTGTCCGTTCGCACGGCACGAGCTGGCCGAGTTGACCGCGCTTGCGCCCGAGCTCAAGCGCGCAGGCGCGAACGTCGTCGCGATCAGCGCCGATCCTGTCGATCGATCGAAGATGCTCTCGGGCTTTCTGCACACCGATATCCCGCTGCTCAGCGATGAGCACGAGACGATTCTCGCGCCGATGGGCCTGGTGCAGCGCCATCGCGACGGCCAGCCCGACAGCGCGATTCCCGCGTTCTTCATCGTCGACAACACTGGAACGATCCGATGGATTCTCACGTCGCCGTACTACCGGATCCTGCCGCGCACCAGCGACCTGATGGCGGCAGTGCGCGAGGTCACGCGGCCGTGGAAGAAGTGAGCGCCGCGAGCATCGCGCGCATCGCTTCGGCCGGAGACGCCGCACTCAGGATCGATCCGATTCCGGCCACGCCCGCCGGACGCGCGTCGGGCTCTGAAGCGCTGATCAGGTCGCGTGCTCGCGACGCCGTGATTCCGCCCAACGCATAGAC
>JBAPSR010000089.1:0-14109 GCA_049281755.1 Binataceae bacterium (SeqCode) | reverse complement strand
GCGGCCGAACCTGGCTCACTCGCGCATTTGCGTTCTGTTTCAAATATATTTGTGAACTCCGGAGCAAATCGCCTTACGGCGTTCGGTATATACCTACTTTGCTCGGTGGCTTTCTTCGGGCGGCTTGTAGTCCGCGACCCGTACCATTTTTATGTAGGCACAACCACCGATCCGTCTATTTACATATGGTCGCTGGAGTGGTGGCCCTACGCGATATGGCATGGACTCAATCCGTTTTGGACGCACGCGGTATGGGCCCCGTATGGTATCAACCTGGCATGGGTGACCTCGATACCGGCGCTCAGTATCCTGACCTGGCCCATAACAACTCGCTTCGGCCCGGTAGCTGCATACAATCTGCTCGCGTTGATGATACCGGCGGTCAACGGATGGGCTTGTTACTTACTCTGCCGGCACGTAAGTAAGTCTTTTGTTCCCGCCCTTGTTGGTGGGTGGATATTCGCCTTTTCACCCTACTCGCTTGGCCAGACGCATGCGCATCTTGTTGAGAATCTGACGTTCGCTGCTCCGCTTGCGGTTTATCTGGTTCTTCTCCGGCTTGACCGCCGCATCGGGACCTCTGTTTACGCGGGCTGCCTGGGTCTTTTGCTTGCCTTCCAACTCGGCGTTGCGACAGAGATCTTCGCCACGATGACGCTGTTCGGTGCGATCGCCTGGTTACTTGCTCGATGGTTCGGGGTCGATCGCGGCGCCATGCGCCAGCTCGAACTGCCGACCATAGCCGCCTATCTGATTGCGCTGGTTCTCGCGAGTCCTCTGCTCTATTACGTGTTTGCTTTCGGAACGCCGGCGCATAGCCTCAATTCGCCACGAGCCTACTCCTCCGACCTCTTGAATTTTCTCCTTCCCACGAGCACTACTCTGGTCCATTGCCCACATCGCCTGGCTTTCGTATGCGCCAAATTCAGCACTAACTCGTTCGAGGCGGCGGCGTATATATCTCCCGCTCTCATATTGATATTTGCAGCATGGGTACGCGAACATTGGGGTGAGGCGCTGCAACGATTTTTGTTGACCATGTTTATGATTATCGCTATATGCTCACTCGGACCGCGATTGCATATTGCTGGGCACGATATAATAGATTTGCCGTGGGCCGTAGTCAGGCATCTTCCGCTCATAAATAGTGCGCTGCCAGCCCGCTTCATGGCATTTGCCTTCCTGGTCGCGGCGATAATCGTCTCGCTGTGGTTGGCTGAAGGCACCGCGAGCGCACCCGTAAGGATCGCCTTGGGACTCGCAGCAATCGCGTTCCTGCTGCCGAACCCCTCGGCTCAATATTGGAATACCAAAGTCGACACACCTGCCTTCTTTAGCGATGCGATGTACCAACAGTGGCTGGTGCGCGACGAGAACGTATTGATTATTCCGTACGGGCCCAAAGGCAACTCGGTGCTGTGGCAGGCTCAGAGCCATATGTGGTTTAACATGGCCGGGGGCCATTTGGGACCGAAGCGGCCGTCTGAATTCGAGCGTTGGCCTGTCGTCGTTGCCCTGCTCAACGACACGTTGCCATCAGACTATGGTGAACAGCTACGGGCGTTCCTGGCCGCGTTCGACGTTCGCAATATCATCATTGCCGACGGTTATATGGGACCCTGGTCCGACGCGATCGTGTCGCAAGCGCTTGGTAACGAGCCCGTGAGGATAGGGGGCGTCAAGCTCTATCGCGCTCCCCAGGAAACGGCCAGCAAGGTCGCATCAGCGGAGTTCAAGCAGGCTGCCCGATCTTGCCGATAGGCATTTCGCGAACCTTCATTTCCACGCAAGTTCTGAAGTTCGCGCGAAGGACTTCGCGGTTATTTGGGAGGTGGTCCAAACCCTCCCGCTTCCGGCGTGTGACCGTACACATCTTCGGAGTAGTATTCCGACTGATACGTAGCTGGCCGCGCACCCCATCCGTACTCCAGCATCCAGCCGGACGGTGTTCGGAAATAGAACGAATACATATGATCGTTCGAGTGTTTGCCGGGCGTGATATTCACTGGAATCTTCTCACGGCGGACAATATCGTGCGTCAGACCCACGTCGTCGAGATTATCCACCTCGATCATCAGATGATTGAAGCGTTTATCCGGTGAGGCGAGTCCGAAGGCGACAGTATGGTCGCGATCGTTGCAATGCATGAAAATGAGAGGGACCGTATGCTTGCCCATTTTGATTTTATATTCGACTCCTCCGCGCATCCCGAGTTGCGTATAGAAACGATACGCCGCCTGAGGATCTTTCTCGCGAATAATGCAGTGTCCCACGCCTCCAGACCCGGTCTTGAATCTGCCGTGCATGCCTCTGGAGGGATGAAAAGGCTTGGCAAACTGCAAGTGCGGTCCGTGAAAGATTTCGATCGGATTGCCGTCAGGGTCATTCAGCTTCATGATTTCAAGCACATGGCGTTCGGAGGCTTCTGCCTCAGAACCGACGATGAACTTGATTCCAGCCTCTTTCAGCTGATTCTGCATCTCGCGGAATTCCTCACCTCCCGCTACGCGGAAACCGAGATACATCAAGTCATCGGACGGATCCGCGTGTAGTGCGATTCGGTGGTGCCAGTAGTCCATTCGCAGATAACAACGGTCGCTCTCACCGTCGTCTATGACTTCCATCCCCAAAACGTTGACGGCGAATTGTTTCCATTCGTTGAGGTCTTTCACTCCGAACCCGATGTATCCGAGCTCTGTTACCTGAATCATCTTCTTGCCTCCGTCGGTGATTTCTAGATCTGCGACCGCTTCCGCCGCTAATTCTTTCAGTCTTTCCAGATCACTTTGGATCGGTGCGCACCCAATCGGAGCCGAGCGCGACTCGGCGCACGGCGTCGGTGTCGGTCGGCTGATGACCTACCTTGTGCGCTGGCGCCGGCGCTTCGGCAACCCGATTCGACAGCCGCCCGAGGCCTGTCACTTCGACCTCGACCAAATCGCCGATATTCATGGGCCGCGAGTTCTTAGGTGTGCCGGATAGAATGATGTCCCCCGGCAGCAGTGTGATGAAGCGGCTGAGATCCGCAAGTATGTAATCGATCGGGAAGATCATTTCGCTGATCGCGCCTTCCTGGACCATCTTGCCGTTGATATATGTGCGCAGGGTCGATTTGCGCACGTCAACGCCACTGACTATTCCCGGACCAATCGGGCAGAAACCGTCCTGACCTTTTACGCGCAGCATCGATCCGGCATCGGTCTCCCGATAATCCTGGCATCCGACGTCGTTGGCCGGCGCGAATCCGGCTATGTAGTCCCATGTCTCAGCGCGTCCGACATTTCGCATCGGCTTGCCGATGATTACCCCTACTTCACCCTCGTAGTTGAGAAATTTGTGCCCGGCGGGCCGGAGCAAAGTTCCGCGATGACTGTTGAGCGCGGTGGTTGGCTTTTGAAAATACGTCGGCGTTGGAATTTCGGGGGCGCGAAACTCGATCCGGCGGGAATCATAGTTCAAATGAATGCATAGAATCTTGGTCGGGTCGCAGGGCGGCAAGTAGGTCGCTTCAGCATCGGCAACGTTGCGGCCATCGCCGAGCACCAGACGGTCGCCGACCGGCCTGACCCACTTCGGCTGGCCTTCGTGAAGAATCCGCCGCCATTCCTCTTTTGGTCCGTCAAGAACGCTCATTTTGATTTCTCCCGACTGCTTGTCCGAATTTTGCCAGAAGTTTCAGGCGAACGATCCTTTCATCGACGCGATATTCTTCACGTCGCAATAGAAATCAAAGCTCCAGTTGCCGCCCTCGCGGCCGATGCCCGAGTTGCGGCTGCCGCCGAACGGCGCAGCCAGCTCACGCACGAAAAAGCAATTGATCCACACTGTGCCGGCGACGACCTGACGCGCCAGGCGCATCGCTCGTTCCTCGTTCCTGCTGAAGATGACCGCGGCGAGTCCGTAGTTGGTGCCATTGGCCAGCTTCATCGCTTCATCTTCGTCGCGAAAGGTCTGCCAGGTGAGGACGGGGCCGAACACCTCTCGCTGCACGATCTCCTGCTCCTGCGACACGCCCTCGAGCAGGGTAGGCTCAAAATAGAGCTCGCCGGCGCGGTGGCGATGTCCACCCCACAGCGGCTTGACGCCAGCCTTCAGCGCGCGATCCACGAAGCCCTCGACCCGCTTGAAATGCTCAGGCGTGATAAGCGGCCCGATTCGAGTCGTCTTCTCTCGCGGATCGCCGACCGTCATCTGCGAAGCCGCGGCGCGGAACTTCGATTGAAATTGGTCCGCCACTTTCGCGTCGACCAGTATTCGCGTGCCCGCCAGACATACCTGGCCCGCGTTGAAATATTGCCCCGCCGCGGTCTGCGCCGCGGCATCCAGGTCAGCATCGGCGCACACAATGAATGGCGACTTGCCTCCGAGCTCGAAGCTCGTTGCAGTCAACGACCGCGCCGTCGAGGTGCCGATCAGTTGAGCGGTGTCAGTCGAGCCGGTGAAGCTCAGCCGATCTATATCGGGATGCGCCGCGAGCGCCGCCCCTGCCTCTTCGCCAATTCCATGCACGACGTTGAGGACACCCGGCGGGATTCCCGCTTCGGTCGCGAGATCCGCCATCATCGAGCATGTGAGTGGCGCCCACTCCGGCGGCTTGACCACGGCGGTATCGCCGGCAGCGAGGCACGGACCGACTTTCCAGCTCGTCAGCATGAACGGCCCGTTCCACGGCGTGATGAGCGCAGCGACGCCGGCGGGATCGAAGCGAACCTGGTTCATTACTTCGGGGGAATCGATCTTCTCGTCGTTGAGCTTGCGCGCACGGTCCGCGAAAAATTGGATATTGAGAGCCGCGCGCGGGACCATCCGGGTGGCATTACCGATGAGCAGGGAGCCGTTGTCTTCAGTCTCGACCGCGGCGATCTCCTTGGCGTGATCCCGAATCGCCTTGGCGAAGCGGCTCAGAATCGGATGACGCCCCTCGGGACCGAGCGCCGCCCATTTCGGAAACGCGCGGCGGGCGGCCGCGACTGCCGCATCTATCTCTTCGGTGCCGCCGGCGCTCACGTCGGCCAGATGTTTGCCATCGATTGGCGAGCACGTCTGGAAGGTGCGTTTCGACGCGACGCGCTTGCCGTCAATAAAGTGCGCGGTTGAAACTTCAACTCCCGCTACTTTGGTGCTTGCCATTTCATAACCTCCTGAGACTGAAGCTCGGTTCGGAAGAGCAACGATCGGAGCCCAAACTCACTGCCATTCACGCTTAAAGGCGATTCTGACCAAGGTCAAAAATTCTATTTCCGTATCCATTCGGCAGCCGTTCGCGGCAAACCCATCACCTTCTGGTCGCGGCCGGACTCGCCGGACGCCTCTCGAGGTTCCAGCCCCAGCAGTTGATTCACCAGGCGTTTGCCGCGCCCGCGAGGCGCAAGCGTATGCGCGAGGGCGTAGTTGCGGGCGCCGGATGCGAGATAGAAACGCTCGTACAATTCGTTGCGCCCGGCCAGCGCGCTGCCGGTAAAATCCCAGGCCAGCCGGAAGATGCGGGCGCGATCGCGTGCGGAGACCCCGTTCGCGCCACGCAGATAGCGATTCACCAAATCGCGAAGGCCAGGATCCTCGAACTGGGTCTCGGCCGGAGTCGCGAGCAGATTGTGCGAGCCGATCAGCGTGAGAATCTCGGCTACACGCGGAAACCATGCCGGCAATGCCGCACGCAGCGCCGCGAGCGGGCCGCCGTTGGGGAACCATACGCCGTTGCCGTACTCGAACGCCTCGGTCTCCGCGCTATGAACCGCCGCACGCGCGAACTCGGCATAGGTCCAGATTTCGCCGAGCATCTGCGAAGTCGCGGGCGACTTGTCGTTGATTATCTCCGCCATCGCGCAGCCCAACCCGTAGGCAAATTCCAGCTTGGTCTGCGCGCGGATCATCGTCTGCTGCATGATGTTCGGATACCAACCCGTCGTCATCACGGTGTTGTATGCCGTCCAGTTCGCGTTGATGAAAAGCCGATCGCGCGGAACCTCCACGTTGTCGAAGATCACAAACGCGTCCTGCTCATCGAAGCGGCTGGACAATGGATGGTCGAAACGACTGCGGTTGGTCGAGCAACTGTCGCGGCACAGGAACTTGAGTCCGGGCGTTCCCGCAGGGATGCAGAACGACAGCGCGTAAGCGTCGGCGCCTTCCGGCAGCGGCACCGCCGGATACACCGCAATTTCATCCGCGAACGGCGCCAGCGTAGCGAGGATGCGCGCTCCGCTCACGATGATTCCGTGCGATGTGTCTTCCACCTTCCGCAATGCGACATCGTTGCCGGGCACTGGTGCGTCGCCCCACGACTTGTCGATCGTGGGTTGAACGATGGTGTGGGTCAGCGCGATATCTTTGCGCGCCAGGAATTTCTGATAGGCGACCAGGTTCGCGGCGCCGTTTTCATTGGCATTGATTGCCCACTCATCCGCGCGTCCGGCAAAACCCGCAAATGTCACGTTCATATAGTCCGGGGTTCTGCCCATCAGACCGACCGTGAATTCCGCCACCAGTTGCAGCGCGTGATGCCGCCGTTCGAGGTCCGCCTTGGAGCGCGGAACCATGTGGCTCATGTTGACCGGCTCGCCGGTCTCCGGATCCGGCATCAGGCATACTTCCGCCGCCTGGTGCTGCAGATCGAAGACCTCTGCGAGCGTGGCGGCGGCGCCGGCCAACGCGGGATGCGACGCAACATCGCTGACTCTTTCGCCGCCGACCCAGACTTCGCGCGCGCTTTTCAGTCCCCGCAGAAACTCTTCTCCTGTTCTTGCGGCCATTATTTTTCTCCTGAAGGGCGCAGGCCAGCGAGATGCAACTCCAAAGAAGCGCGCAGAGCAGCGTCACGTTCTTCCGGGGTAACCAGGCCGGCTCCGAGCCACTCATGCAAGCAGGCAAAAAAGAGCGCGAACAGATTCTTTGCGAGCCGATGAGACGGGACGCCAACACGCAGTTCGCCGCGTTCCTGCGCGCGATCGATGAGCGCCGCGATCCGCTTGAACAGATCAGCCATGAACGTCGCGCGGCCGTGGCGATCGTCGTCGACAAAGGGCAATTCCTTGACGAACACGCGGGCGAGGCCGATGTTGCGCTCGTGATGAGCGATCAGGGCGCCGAAAACGCGCAGCAGTTGATCGATCAGGCGCCGTTCGGTCATGGCCTCGAATGCGGCATCGACCGCGCGCCCTGCTTCCTCGCGGAAAATCATGACCAGCAAGTCCTGCTTGCTGCCCGCGTGAAGGAACACGGTGCCGACCCCGACATCCGCCGCGTGCGCTATTTCCCGGGTGGTGGTCAGTTCGAAGCCTTTGCGGGCGAAGAGTGCGCGAGCGGCGCGCTTGATCCGCTTGAGTTTATCGAGCTTCTTGCGCTCGACCCGGCCGAGAGCCGCCGCGTCGGCGGAGTGCCGCTTGCTGACGGGAATGAAAGTGGTCGCTGTTGAAGGCATTTTCTGAGCAGGCTCAGTTCTGAGCGTGCTCATCTAATAACCTGGAGCTTCCGGTGATGTCAAGCGCTAGGAATGCCGACTCGCGACAGGTTTGATATCCTGCGGCCATGGCAGCCGACAAACTCACCGAGTACACGATCACCGAGGTCGTTCGCAGCCGTATCGCGGATGTTCCCAATCCGCGGCTCAAGCAAGTGATGCAATCGCTCATCAATCATCTCCACGAATTTGCGCGCGAAGTGCAGCTCACCCCCGCGGAATGGAATGCGGGCATCGCGTTTCTCACGGCGGCCGGCCATATAACCGACGACAAGCGCCAGGAGTTCATCCTTCTCTCCGATACGCTCGGGCTGAGTGCGCTGGTTGATCTGATGCATCATGCGGGCGAGTCGGATCTCACGACGGAATCGAGCTTGCTCGGTCCGTTCTATCGCAACGGAGCACCCGAGCTTGAGCTTGGCGCGGATATATCGAACGGCACGCCTGGCGAACCTCTGACGATCCGGGGACGCTCGCTCTCGAGCGCTGGCAGGACGATCCCGAGCGCAATGGTCGACGTGTGGCAGGCAGCGCCAAATGGACTCTATGACGTTCAGGACGCGGGTCAGCCGGAAGTCAATTTACGCGCGCGCCTTCGAACGGACGCGCAAGGTCGCTTCGACTTCCGCACGATAAAGCCCGCGAGCTATCCGGTGCCGCACGACGGTCCTGTTGGCGCAATGCTCGGCTCGCTCGGACGGCATCCGTTTCGCCCTGCGCATATCCACTTCATCGTATCGGCGCCCGGCTTCGAGACACTTACTACCGCACTGTATATTGCCGGCGACAAGTACCTCGACTCCGACGCCGTGTTTGGATCGCGGCCGTCGCTGGTGGTCGACTATCGCCACGCAGACGGCATCGGCCGCCCCGATGCGATCGAATTCGACTTCGTGCTGGCAGATTCGTGAGCATGCGATAGCCGGTTTCTTTTTTCTCTGATTCACTTCGCGGGGCGCGGGTACCATGGCGCGATGTCGGCGTCGACGTTGATCCACACCGACTTCGCATGGGTGTATTCGTGCATCGCCTCGAAGCCCATCTCACGCCCATAACCGGAATTGCGCACACCGCCGAACGGGGATCCGGGATTGGCGCGTTTGTAGCAATTCACCCAAACCATCCCGGTCTGGAAGGCGGCAGCCACGCGATGCGCCCGCGACAAGTCGCGCGTCCACAGGCCGCCGCCCAGTCCGTAGGCGACATCGTTGGCCATCTGAATCGCTTCGGCTTCATCCTTGAACGTGGTCACCGTGACGAACGGCCCGAATACCTCTTCCTTGCACGCCCGATCGGTCGGCTTCGCACGCATCACGGTGGGTAGCATATAGAAGCCATTTTTAAGCGCGGGATTCTCGGGAGGTCTGCCGCCGCACAAAATCTCGCCACCCTCTTCCAGCGCGATCTTTATGTACGCCGCGACGCGCTCCAGATGCATCTGCGAGGTCAGCGGCCCCATTTCGGTTTCCGGATCGAGCGGTGGTCCGACGCGAATGCTTTTCGCGAGCGCGATGAATCTTTCGAGGAATTCATCGGCGATCTTTTCATGCAGCATCAAGCGCGAGCCCGCGATACACGCCTGACCTTGATTGTGGAAAATCGCGTACGCGGAGCCGCCGACCGCAGCCGCCAGGTCGGCGTCCTCGAAGACGATATTGGCGCCCTTCCCGCCCAGCTCCAACTGAACGCGCTTGAGATTCCCCTTCGACGCTTCGACGATCTTCCGGCCCGTCACAGTCGATCCCGTGAATGAGATCTTCGCGACATCCGGATGTTCCGCAAGCGCCTGGCCGGCATCCTTGCCGAATCCCGGCACGATATTCACAACGCCCCGCGGCACGCCCGCCTCATTCATCAGCTCTGCGATTCGCAACGTCGTGAGCGGAGTCAGCTCCGATGGTTTGTAAACGATGGTGTTTCCGGCAGCCAACGCCGGACCCATTTTCCAGCTCGTGAACATCAGCGGAAAATTCCACGGCGCGATCTGCCCGACGACGCCTTCCGGTTCGCGCGTCACGTAGTTCAGGAATCCGCGCTCAACCGGGATAATGCTGCCCAGCACTTTGTCCGCGATCCCACCGAAATAGCGAAACGTCGCCGCCGTCCGGGGAACATCAAGGCGTGACGAATCACGAATCGGATGTCCCGTGTCGCGAGACTCCAGTTGCGCGAGTTCGGCGGCGTTGTGTTCGATCAAATCGGCAAGCCGGAGCAGGATTCGTCCGCGATCCGCCGCGGCCATCGCGCTCCACGCCGGGAACGCGTTCTTAGCCGCGGCGACAGCAGAATCCACATCGGCCGCGCGCGCCTCGGCAATTTCCGCTAGCTTTGCTCCGGTATGCGGATCGATCACCAGAATGCGCGCGCCCGCCGCCGAATCAACCAACTCTCCGTTGATGAAGAGCCGATCGAGAATCCGTGGGGCCAGATCAGTCGAATGCGGTTTCGCGGCAGCCAATGCTTTAGCCTCAAAGTTTTACCGGACGGAGCGGAAGTTTTCCGCTCGCGATTTTCTCCGGAATGTCCGGCGATGCGTTCTCCCAGACCAGCAGCATCGAACGCTTGGGCGAGTACCCGCGATGGCGAATATCGGCGGGCATCGCGGCGACGTCCCCGGGCTTCATCACGACCTTGGCGCGAGGAACGCCAGTCGCGCCGTCTTCGACGTCCCAGTGGATCTCGTCGCTGAACTGGACGAACCATTCCACGCGGTCGTTGCCGTGGATTATCGGCAGAACGTACTCCTCGGTCGTCGGGCACATCAGGCTGTGCTTGCATACCGAAACGACGCTGGGATTCCAGGTCACGTCAGAGCGTGAAAGATATGCCGCGAGATTGAACGCGCGGACCTCGTTCTCGAATCCGGCCTCCGCGTTGATTTCCGGTTCATCCTGCGCGACGTCGGCGAACTGGCGATTCACGGTGAATCCGGTTTTGTCAGTGCGCAGTGGCTCGTCGTCCTTCGCGTTGACCATCCGCTTGGCGGTGACGCGATGGCGGCTGATCGCGGCGCGATTGCTTCCGTGTTTCGGCCCGAACGCGCTGCCGGTCTCGGTCGGGCTCGCGAATGGATCGAAGCCTTCGTTAGTCCAATCCTCGAGCATCGCGGCAAAGAGCGCTCTTATTTTTTCGCCGTCGAACGTCTCCGTGAAATCGGTCTTTGCTTCGCGGTACGCTGCATTGAATCGCCCAGCGGACAGATCGACGGTGCCGTAATGATTCTGAGTAGCAATCACCGCGTCGAAATTCACGGTGCCGTAAAAAAAGCCCCACGCCACATCGCGCTGCAATGCGCGCAGGAACGCGTCGGCTGCCATCAGGTGGCGCCCCTTGGGCCATTCGATGTGCACGAAGTACTCGTCGCGCGAAAATTTGAAGCTCCCAAGAGAAAAGCCGCGGTATCCGTGTGCATTGGCGGATTCGTTTTGCGTTTCCATGATGCTCCCTTTGCTCACTTGCGCGTCTGGCAGATCTCGGCCCATCGCTCGATCGTATCCACGCCCTTCATTGTCTGCAGCAGAATTACAGCCGGCCGCACCGCGTGAAATTGGTAAGCGGCGCCCGCAGGCAGCAGAGCCATATGACCGCGGCGCGTCTTGATCGTTCCCATCCTGCGGCCGGCCGGCGGCCCTTCGAGCGCGATCGATCCCTGCTGGCCATTCGGCACGAGCGAATCGTCGTCGGGCTTGAGCAATCGCACTTCGACTTCGCCGTCCATCGTCAGCGCGAATTCGTCGTGAGCCGCGATCCGCCATTCGGAGGTGCCCTCGGCGCGAATCGCCTCGAGCACGTATTCCACGTTTTGCCCAACCGCGATCTTTTCGTACGGGCGCGACTTCGATGCCACTTCGAAGACGTTTGAGAAGGCGTAGTTGCGAGGGTCGTCGTTGATGACTTCGACGCCACCCTTTTCAAAATTGGTAAGTGAGCCGAAACGAGTTTCGTACTTGCCCACGGCGCTGCTCCTGGCTCAGTGATGTCCCGCGGCGCGGATCATGGTAGGCAATCCGGCGGGACATTCGATCTTGGGTTTGCGCTTCATCGCTTTTTCGGAGAGCCGCGCGACCAGGGCCGCTTTCTCGCGCTTGCGCCGCTCGTCGCGCTCCTTGATCTCAGGCAGAACTTCGCGGCCGAACAATTCGATCGAGGAACTTAGCAGCTCGTGTGGAATTCTGCCCGCCTGCGACAGGAACAGCACCTGGTCGACGCCGGAATCCTCGAAGCCCTGAAGTGCAGCGCGGATTTGGTCGGGTGTGCCGACGCAGTTTTGCGCTTGCGACCCCGAAGCGAGCGGATCATCTATCACTGGTTTGGCCGCCTGATTCTTATAGCTCTCCCAGAGATTGGTCTTGCCCGGCTCGTGCTGTCCGAAAAACGCGTAGTGGCCGAGACCGTACATGAAGAAGCCGTGGTTCTCTTTCGCGATGCCGCGCACGAGCCCTGCATCACGGTCGCATAGGAAAGGACACGCCATCGCGATGTTCGGGTTGATCGCATAGCCGATAGGCTCGCATTCATTCTCGATCGTCGCGTAATAGTCGTGCACCCATTGGCGCGACTCCTCCGGCGACACGAACGCAAAGGTCAGCGCACCGAGACCGAGCCGCGCGGCGAGCAGGATCGTCTCTCGCCGCGAGCATGCGAGCCACAACGGAGGATGCGGTTTCTGGAGCGGCTTCGGCACGACGTTGCGGATGGGTGCCTTGATGAACTTCCCCTCGAAACCCATGAACGGCTCTTCGACCAGCATGCGCGTAACGGTCTGCAGGCCTTCGAGCCACTGGCTGCGCTTGTCTTCCTGGGCGACGGTGAAGCCGCCAAGCTCGACTTCGCAAGCGCCTTCGCCGGTGCCAAAGTCGCATCGCCCGTCGCTGATGAGATCCAGCGTCGCGATTCGCTCGGCGACCCGCGCCGGATGATTTATGTAGGGCGGCATCTGCACGATGCCGTGCCCGATCCTTACGTTCTTTGTGCGGGCTGCGCACGCGGCGAGAAAAATCTCGGGCGCCGAAGAGTGCGCGTACTCTTCGAGAAAGTGATGCTCGGTCGCCCAGACGTAGTCATATCCAATGCGGTCGGCGAGCTCGACTTGCTCGAGCGCGTTCTTGAACAATCGATGCTCGGAATCGGGCGTCCATGGACGCGGAAGCTGGAGTTCGTAGAAGGCGCCGATTTTCATCGCGGGTTCCTCACTCTTATAGGCCGACTATGCGCATGGCTCGTCATCACTTGTCGAAACCCTGTGCCTTGCGCACGTTGTCGTTCAGCGCGAGCCACGGCACCCGATCCGGCCAGAAAGCATGTCTCTCGGATTCCGCGGGATGAGCAGTGTCCGCGGCGGGATCGATACATCCGCGGCTGACAGCGATCAGATCGGGCAACGCGTCGAGATTGATCGTCAGCGGCGAGCCGCAATTCTTGCACCGGTTACGATGGACCTGGTCCGAGCTGCTGAAGCTCTGAAGATCGCCGCCCTTGGTCCATCGAAATCCGGCTTTTGGAAAGATCGAAAGGGTCACGAAGGCGGCGCCCTGGAGCCGCCTGCAAACCGAGCAATGGCAATGATGGGTATCAACCGCCGGTTGCGTGATTGCGAACTGATTTGCGCCGCAGAAGCATGAGCCTTTTATCTCGACAAATTTCGCCATAGCCGTTGTCCTCTCCAGTGCAGCAATTTTAGTCAGCTCAGCCGGGCGCGAACGATTTTCGCACCTTCAACCATCGCTTTAAGTTTGCCGAACGCGACTTCGCGCGGGAGATACTTCATCCCGCAGTCGGGCGCAACCATAAGGCGCTCAGCCGGAATATGCTTCAGGGCAGCCTCGATTCGCGCGGCTACGGCGTCCGGCGTCTCGACGCCGCGATCGCCCAGGTCGAGCACGCCCACGATCATCGTCTTGCTCGGAAGCTCGCGCAGGATTGCGAGGTCGAGTCGAGGTTGCGCGGCCTCGATCGACACCTGTTTCACAACGCTGCCCTCTAGTTCTGCCAGGAATGAATAGCTCGACGGTTTCTGCGGAACCACGGCCGCGTAGCCGAAGCAGATGTGAATCGCGGTCGTGCCAATGATGCTGTCGAGCGCGCGATTCACCACCTTGACGCCGTACTGCTTCGCGCGCTCGGGAAAGCGCTGCATCCACGGCTCGTCGAGTTGCACGATATCGGCGCCGGCCGCGAACAGCTCCTTCACTTCCTCGTTGACTGCGGCGGCGAGCTCCATCGCGAGCGCCTCGCGATCACGATGGTGGCGCGTCTCCGACTGTTCCGACATCGTGAACGGCCCCGGCAGCGTAATCTTGATTGTGCGATCAGTGTGCGCGCGCAGAAACGCGACGTCGCGAACCTCGACCGGCTCAAGACGGCGCACCGGTCCGGAGAAGAGCGGCACCGCAACGGATACCGTGCGGCCCGCGTTGATGAAAGTCAACTTGCCTTCCTTCTCGCGATCGATTCCCGTCAGCGCGTTGGAGAATTTATTGGAATAGCTCTCGCGCCGAATCTCGCCGTCGCTGATGATATCGATGCCCGCGCGCTCCATCTCACGGATCGCGGCGATAGTGGCGTCGTCCTGCGCCTGTTCTAGCCATTGCTCCGGGATTCGCCATAGCTCGGGAACGCGGGTGCGCGGCACGAACTTACTCAGCCTCTCG
>JBAPSR010000088.1:0-19852 GCA_049281755.1 Binataceae bacterium (SeqCode) | reverse complement strand
GCTTCGGGCCGTCCTCGATCAGCTTGTGCACTCGCTCTTTGAACTTCGGAAAGGATATCTACCGCCAGCGAAACGCCGCATGCAATTTCCCATCTGTAAGTGCCAAGAGGACTTTTGCTCTAGGATCAAGCCCGATCTCGAAGGACTCGAAGTCGCAGACATTGAATTGATCAAGAAGTTCCAGCCTTACCATGGACGGAATTGGCTGTGGGAACTTAAATTGCTCGCGGAGGAGCACAAGCATCGGAAGCTCATCTTTCTTCAGTCGGGTAGCCGCGTTCAATATCACGCCAGCGCGTCAGGTCCAGCAGAAGCGAACTATATCCGTCTCCCAATCGGTGTCGGTGCGCCAAAGACCATGAACGTGAACACTCGAATCGCCGGTCCCATAGCTCTGCGCGATGGAACCTCCGTAGTAGATCAGCTTGAGGTACTTCAGGCGGAGGTTATTCACGTAGTGGGCGCATTCGAGCCTCTCTTCGATCGAACTATATGACGTCTTCCAGAGACCCAGGCTTGACAAAATGAACGTTCATTCAATAGAATTGGATGCAGTGACGGCGCGCTGCTGCGTTCCTTTGTCGGTGCGGCGCGCTTACCTGCGATGGCTGAAGCTCTTCGATCTGTTCCCCACGATGACGCGCTGGTTAAACAGCGGCGGCGGCAGATTTTTTTGGCCGCTTGCCGAGTCCTCGAACGGAAGTCCTTCCATGAAGCCTCAGTGAAAGAGTTCGCGCTCGAAGCTGGGATCGCGGCGGGATCGATCTATGTCTATCTGCAGGGTAAGGACGAAATCCTGCTGCTGATCGGCGAGTCGATGGTCTCGGAGCTGATCGATGAGCTCCCAATAATCCGCGAGCGCGGCGGCGACGACCCGCGGCGCGAGTTGATCGCGATGATGCGCACGATTCTCGACGTGATCGATCGCTATCGCGACGCGTTCAACGTGCTGCATCACGAAGGACGCTACCTGGCGCGGCGGCCGCGCTACCGCCCGGCGATGAGCGCGGTGAGCGATCGCTATTTCAAGGCGGTTGGACAAGTGCTCGAGCGCGGACGCGCTGCCGGCCTTATCCAATATGAAAACCTCAACAGCGCCGTGCATATCATCCACATGCTCTGCGCCGGATGGGCCACCGGCGGAAAAGCGCTGGCGGGAATCGACAAAGAAACTTACTGGCGCGAGATCGCCGGGATAATCGAAGGCCGCTTTTTTGCGGCTTCGAGTCCGAAGCCGGCGGGACGGCATCATGCGCCCGAGCTTCGGCAATTCGAGGAGTCATAGACGATGGCATTCTACGACCGGCGCACGCTCGACGGCGTTTACAGCGTCCGCGAAAGCGTCACCCAGATCATGAACTATCGCTACGCCGAGGAGCGGATGATGCGGATGATGGCGGGATGGATCGCGATCACGCCGGAAGTTCCGGTCAAGCTCGAGATGGCGCGACAGGTGTACGAAGACGCGCTCCATACCGACGCGCTGGGCAAGCGGCTGCCGGAGCTGCGCGCGCAGGCGCAGGTCTCGAAGCCGGCGAATGAGAACTTCGTCACCTTCATGCAGGAGATCGAAGACAAGGAACAGTGGGAAGAGACGATCGAGCGGTTGACCGGAATCTACCGCGTGCTGAAGCCGCATCTGATTGCGCACTACAGCGCGCTGATCAGCGCCGCGAATCCGGTGTATGAGCCGCCGACGATCCGGATCCTCGAGCGGATGCTCGAAGAGGAAAACGCGCACGTCGAAAAGGGCCTCGTGCTGCTGCGCGACCTGCTCGATACTCCTGAGAAGCATCGCCGCGCCGCCCAGTGGCAGGCGCATCTGGAGGAGCTGCTCGCGGCCTCGGGCGGAGTGACGGGATTCGACACCGAGAAGGAGGCGCCGAGAAAGTTCGGCCGCAGTTGAGATGAACGTTCCCGTACTCGACGATCGGATTATCGCGCACGGCAAGGCGATGCTCGCCGGCAGCGCCGAGGCCGATACGTATCTCGCCGAATCGGCGCGCGAGAGGTACCGCGAGGCGACCGGCACGATCGCGCCGATGCGTCCGTTCGACAATTTCGAAACCCTGGCGCTGGCGAAGATCGGCGGTCAGTTTATCTCGAAGCTCCGGCTCACCGGGCGCAAGGGGGTCGCGAAGCTGCTCGTGCGGTGGAAACAAACCGAAGACGGAACCTGGGTGATCGCGGGAGCCGAGGATATCAGCGCCAAGCCGTCGCCGTGGAGCGATATCCAGCATTACACGGTTGAACGCGAGGGCAAATCGAATGGCTGATTTGGGAAATCGCGCCAACGTGATGGGCCCGCAGCCGATCGCAAAGATCGTCGAGCCGCCGAAGTCGATGATCGCCGCCGCCGACGCGATTCTTAGCGCGCTCATCGCAGGGCGGCGCGACGAGATCGAAAAGGCGTCGGACGAGCAGGCGCGCGAATCGATGCTCAAGATCGCCGACTCGGTCAAACCGGGTGCGTATGATAAAATCACGATTATCGGGCAGGCGAGAATCGCCAGGCATTGGTACACCAAGGCCCGTCTGACCGGCCGCGCCGCCAAGCCCTTCACTCTTCAATTCCGGCTTGGTGAGGACAATGGCCATTGGACTATTCGCGAAGCGAACAACCTGACCGAAGTTCGGTCAGCATGGACCCGATAGGATTGCGGCAGGAGAACGATCATGCAGCGAATGATTGCGGTCGATAAGCTCGCGCGCCCCGAAGATCACATTCTGGTTCCCGCCGAGCGCTCGCGGCGCGCCCGTACCGAGCAGGGGCTGACGCCCAACGCCGCGATGCCATATGAAGATGATTTTCTGAAGGCTCGTCTGCATGGAATCTGCGCGGGAGAATTCCAGGCGATGGAAGCCGCGGGCCGCACGGTGTTCGACTTTCCCGACGCGCCGTGGGAGTTCCAGCTCGACATGGCGCGCCAGGTGTGGGACGAATCGCGCCACGCCGAGATCTACATGAAGCTGCTCGACTACACGGGTTCGTTCTACGGCGAATTTCCGGAGAGCGAAGTGCTGTGGTCGTGCACGCAGGCGGAAGATCCGGCCGCGCGCGTAGCGGGAATCAATCGCGGACTCGAGGGTCTCGCCTGCGACGTGTTCGAGCAGCTTATCCGGCTGGCGCAGAAGATGGGCGACGAGGTGATCGAGCGCTCGGTCGATTACGTGCTGGCCGACGAGATCACGCACGTGCGGATGGGCTCGCGCTGGATGCGCAAGCTGACCGAGGGCGATCCCGAGCGCTACAAGAAAGCGCAGGATTTTCAGAACAGTATCGACGACCTGTTCAACTTTGCAGGCTCGCGCACCACGGTCGATAAAGCGAGCACGATCATGCAGCACGTCAACGGCAAAGATATCGAGATCGACCAGGGCATCGTCATTGCGCGCGAGGCGCGGCTGCTGGCCGGATTCACCGAAGAAGAGCTCGAACGCCTGGTCAAAGGCTTCGGCAAGAGCTCAGCATATTAGAGTGTCAATAAGAGGATTTTAAGGCCATGGAAAGATGCATCCCGGTTGATCGCCTTGCGCGGCCTGACCATATCGTCCTGATGCGCGGCAAGCAGGTGCGCGAGATCCAGGAGGAACAGGGGTTCGATAGCCGTCCCCTGCCCTTCGACGAAGAAGCGCTGCGCTCGCGCATGCATGGAATCATGACGGGCGAGTTTCAGGCGATGGAGGCGGCGGGACGCACGCTGTTCGACTTCCCCGATGCGCCATGGGAATTTCAGCTCGATATGGCGCGCCAGGTGTGGGACGAATCTCGCCACGCTGAAATTTTCGAGCGTCTGCTCAACTACATGGGCGGCAAGATGGGCGACTACGTCGAGACCGAGATCCTGTGGCGATGCACGCAGGCGGAAGATCCGGCGGCGCGGGTGGCCGGAATCAATCGCGGCCTCGAAGGGCTTGCCTGCGACGTGTTCGATCAACTGATCCGGATCGCGCAGCGCAACGGCGACGAAGTGATCGAGCGCGCGATCGACTACGTGCTGGCCGATGAGATCACGCACGTCCGGATGGGCTCGAAGTGGATGCGCAAGCTGACCGAGGGCGACCCGGAGCGGCTTGCACGCGCGCAGGCATTCCAGGAGACGGTCGATGAAGTGTTCAACTTCCGCGGCGGACGGCGCGCGGCCGAAGACCTGAAGATCGACGACGGCATGATGCTGACGATCGCGCGCGAGGCGCGGCTGCTGGCCGGATTCACGGAAGCCGAAATCCAGCGGCTGGTGGAATCAACCCGCAAGAGCGCCGCGTACTGAGACGACGGATGCGGTCTCGGCGCCGCAGGATAGGGACCTCTCGACAACGGCAGGCCGTCATTGCCATCCGCAAATCCTGAACTCCAGTAACCGGTTTAGTCAGACGCTCCGGATCAATTGATCCGGGGCGTTTGTTTTTTTCGTGGCGCGGGACTATCTTCCCGCCTCAGGTTGCATAAGAAAGGCTGCCGCGCGGCATCAGTTGGGGTTGTCGCTCGAAGGCCTATATTGACCGGTCTCCGGCAGTTCTTCTGATGACCGGGAACTCGTACGTGGAGGTCCTTATGGATTCGCGGGTTCTCAAATTTTCAGCAGTTATTGCGGGGTTGATCTTCGCGGTCGCCTTATCGGCTCCTGCCGCACGCGCACAGGTAAAGCCGGGGGACTTTATCACTTACAACAACGCGGCCAAGGTCAACGGACTGCTCTCGCTAGGCGCCTATGACTCGGTGCTGCACGGGATGTCCATGAAGATCGTTCCCACGGAGCGGATCGATTGGCCGCCGCCGTACAAAGACGCGACCGAGAAGTACTCGGCGCAGGTGCGTCTCTCGAGCGACCATAAGTCGATGGTCGGGTACGTGGCGGGCCAGCCGTTTCCGCTGATCGACGCCAATGATCCCGAGGTGGCGACCAAGATCATTTGGAACGAGCAGTTCCGTCCGATCAGCAGCGATGACTACGATTTGCGTTTCTTTGACTGCGAAGACGTGTATATCGGCCGCAACAAGCCGGTTTTTCTCCTGAACGACACCCAGGTCGGGCATTACGCGGGTTACAACGAAATTGGCCGGACCGAGGTTGATCCGCTGCCGACCGATCAGGATTTCAATAAGACCAACCGGATGTGGCTGTTCGCGCTATATCCCGTGCTGGCGCCCGCCTCCTCGCGCGGCGTGGGAATTATCCGTTATCGCTTCGAGGATCCCAAGCGCGGCGATGACGAATGGACCTGGACGCCCGGCGCGCGCAGGCTGCGCCGCCTGAACGAGGCGATCCTGAGTAATCCCAGCGGACTCGGCGCGTGGAATCCCGACCATTACGGCGGGTTCAATCCAAAGGTCGAATGGTTCCAGTATAAGTTCCTGGGCGAGAAGTCGATGCTGGCGACGGCGCATGCCGAGCACTCCCCCGAGGTCCGCTGCGAGACCGACGGCGGTGGCTCCGCGTGTCCGGAAGCGTGGGAGATGCGCCACGTGTATGTGGTCGAGGCGACTCCTGACCGCAGCAAGCTGCAGGGCTATCTTGGATCGAAAGACGTCGTGTTCATGGACTCGGAGATGTGGTTCGCGCCTTATATCGACGTGTACGACCGCGCCGGGCGGCTGTTCCAGGGCTTCATCTACTGGCTGGCGTACCGCGATCGCCCGGTTCCCGATGCACGCGTCGCGATCTATCCGTTCAAGCGCTCGTTCGTCGTGGGCGCGCTCGCGATGGATATCCAGGCCGGCGAGCATACGATGTGCTACCTGCCGGGCCGCGAAACGCCGGAACGCGAATGCTGGTACATCAATATGGGCGCGGTGGATCGCAGTTTCTTCGATCCAGATGCGATGGCTAAGGCAGGGGTCAGCGGCAATACGATGTAACCGCGCTTGCTGGTTATAGTTCGAGTTGAACGGCGCCTGCGTAAGCGGGCGCCGTTCGCGTCCGCCGGACAGATACTGGATGAGGAATGGGGATCACCAAATGATGGTTCGCGCGGCCAGGCGGCCGGTCGTGTGCGAGTCGGCGAAAACCTCGCCGCCCGTCGATGAAGCCTGCCTTATAGACCTTATCCCGAGACTGGACTATTAGCATAGCTAAATGTTACAATCTGGTTAGCTGCGCCGCCCCGATTTTTTGCATAATGGCGGACCGCGCAAGATGTCGGCTCGCGATAGATCTATCTGAGACGGAGTCTGATGCAGTGACGCAAAACCTCGACACCAATTCCGCACCAACCAAAAGCCGCGCGCTTATCGATTGGGTCGCGGAGATCGCCCGGCTTGTGACCCCCGATCAAATCGTATGGTGCGACGGCTCCGAAGCGGAACGCCGCCGGCTGACCGAGGTCGCGGTTAAATCCGGCACTTTGATCCCGCTCAACCAGAAGAAAAAGCCCGAAAGCTATCTGCATCGCTCGAATCCGAATGATGTCGCGCGCACCGAGCAACTCACGCTTATCTGCTCGCCCGAGAAAAAAGATGCCGGGGCGACTAACTACTGGGCCGACCCCGCCGAGACTTACGCCAAGCTGCGCGGATGGCTTGCCGGCTCGATGCGCGGACGCACGATGTACGTTATCCCGTACGTGATGGGACCGCTCGGCTCGCCGTTCGCAAAGGTCGGAGTCGAGATTACCGACAGCGTTTACGTCGCGCTGAACCTGCGGATCATGACGCGGATGGGCGCGCCCGCGCTCGAGATGCTCGGCGCGAGCGACGACTTCTGCCGCGGAGTCCATTGCACGCTCGACGTCAACCCGGAGCGCCGCCTCATCTGCCATTTCCCGCAGGACAATGCGATCTGGTCGGTCGGCTCGGGTTATGGCGGCAACGCGCTGCTCAGCAAGAAATGCTTCGCGCTCAGAATCGCGAGCGTCCAGGGACGCCGCGAGGGCTGGCTGGCAGAGCATATGTTGATCCTCGGGATCCAGAATCCCAAGGGCGAGACCACGTACATCGCCGCGGCGTTTCCGAGCGCATGCGGAAAGACCAATCTCGCGATGCTGACGCCGCCGCCGGCTTTCGCCGGATGGAAGGTCTTCACGGTCGGCGACGATATCGCGTGGCTGCGGGTTGGCGACGACGGCCGGCTGTGGGCGGTCAATCCCGAGAACGGATACTTCGGCGTCGCGCCCGGCACCAATTCGCATTCAAATCCGAACGCAATGAAGATGCTCGGGCATGATTCGATCTTCACTAATGTCGCGATGACACCCGATGGCGACGTGTGGTGGGAAGGGACCGACGCGCCCGCGCCGGAAGGATTGATCGATTGGCAGGGACGTCCGTGGAACAAGTCATCGAAGGAAAAGGCGGCGCATCCGAACAGCCGCTTCACTACTCCGATGACCAACAATCCCGCGCTCTCGGCGCACGCCAATGATCCCAAAGGCGTTCCGATTTCCGCGATCGTGTTCGGCGGACGCCGCGCCACCACCACGCCCCTGGTGCTCGAATCCGAGAGCTGGACGCATGGCGTATTCATGGGCGCGACGATGGGCTCGGAGACGACTGCGGCCGCTGCAGGAGCGGTAGGCCTGGTCCGTCGCGATCCGATGGCGATGCTGCCGTTCTGCGGCTACAACATCGGCGATTATTTCGGCCATTGGCTCGAGATGGAGAAATCGATCAAGCATCCGCCCAAGATTTTCATGGTGAACTGGTTCCGCAAGGACAAGGAAGGCAACTTCCTGTGGCCCGGTTTCGGCGACAATCTGCGCGTGCTCAAGTGGATGCTGGATCGGATCGACGGGCGCGTCAGCGCGGAAAAGACCCCGGTCGGCGGCGTGCCGAAAATCGCGGACATCGATATCCACGGCCTGGAGATCTCGACCGAGCAGTTGCGCGAGGACATGGCGATCAAGCCCGAGGAATGGAAAATCGAGCTGGCCTCAGCCGCGGAATTCTTCGACAAAATCGGTCCGACAATGCCGAAGCCCCTGCGCGACAAGCATCAGCAACTGCTGGCCTCACTGGCTGAAAGCTCACACTGAGGCCACATCGCCCGGCACGCGCGGGAAGCACATGCCTCGGATCGAACTCGATCGACAGACGGGCGGCTCTCGAGCCCCCCTACGAAAACCAGATCCGATTCGTAGGCGCGCGTCGCGACCCAAAATGACGCTTCGCGTCGGCCGACGGGCCGTCGGCCACCACTTGCGGAAGTAAGAAAGTCAGTAGGGATAAATGATCAGTGGCGGCGGGCGGCCCGCCCGCCTGAATACAATTGCCTCGCCCCGCTAGTCGATGTGCTTGCGCAAAAAAGTTGGCACGTCGAGCTTGTCGTCACCGTCGAGCAATCCGTTGGGCTCGAGCCGCTCTGCGCCACCGCCATCTACGGACGCGCCGCGGCGCTTGAACGCCGGAATATCGAGACTGCTGTCGTCAACAATCAGTCCCATCCTGCGCACTGGTTTGCCGCCGGGGAACTGGCGCACCTGTCCCGACATCTGCGCCGGGGCCGGCGCGGGCGTCGGGCGAATCTCCGCCGGATCGACCGGACGCGTCGAGGCCGCCGCGATCGGCGTGGTGATGGGCGCTCCCGACGGCGAATACTTCGAGAACGGCAGCTCCTTTTCGCCGAATCCGGTGGCGATAACCGTCACCCGAATTTCGTTGCCGGCTTTTTCGTCGACGACCGCGCCGAAAATGATGTTGGCGTCTTCGTCGGCCTCTTCCTGGATCAGGCTGGCGGCTTCGTTCACTTCGTACAGTGACATGTCGGGGCCGCCGGTCACGTTGATCAGCAATCCGCGCGCGCCCTTGATCGAGACGTCTTCGAGCAGCGGACTCGAGATCGCGCGCTGCGCCGCTTCGACCGCACGATTCTCACCCGACGCGCTCGCCGCCCCCATCATCGCCATCCCCATCTCCGACATGATCGATCGGACGTCGGCAAAATCGAGATTGATGAGGCCGTGAACCGTGACCAGCTCTGAAATTCCCCGCACCGCCTGCAGCAGAACGTCGTCGGCCTTGGCGAACGCCTCGCGCAGGGAAGTGTTGCGATTGGCGACCGAGAGCAGGCGCTGATTCGGGATCGTAATGAGCGTATCAACCGAGTTCTTCAACTCGCGAAGGCCTTCTTCGGCCTGCGCCATCCGCTTACGCGCCTCGAACTGGAACGGCTTGGTGACCACGCCGACGGTCAGCGCTCCAAGCTCGCGCGCGATTCGCGCGATTACCGGCGCGGAGCCGGTGCCGGTACCGCCGCCCATCCCGGCGGTGACAAAGACCATCTCGGCGTCGGCCAGCTCGCCGCGGATTCGCTCTTCATCTTCGAGCGCGGCCTTGCGGCCGATCTCAGGATTTCCGCCTGCGCCGCGGCCACGCGTCAGGGTCTCGCCGATCTGAAGTTTCAGAGGCGCGTGATTGTTCTGGAGCGCCTGCGAATCGGTGTTGACGGCAATAAAATCGACCGCACGGACGCCATTCGCGATCATGTGATTGACCGCGTTGCCACCGCATCCGCCGGCGCCGATCACCTTTATGCGTGCGCCCAAATCGGGGTTACTCACCAACTCAATCATGTGCGAACCTCCTCCACCACCTACCGGCAAAGTTTGCTGTCCACTGAAGTTTTTCTTTCGTCGGCGTCTCAAAAGAAATCTCTCACCCAGTCGCTCAGGCGGGTGCGCAGTCTGCCCCATCGCCCATAGCGTCCGGCCACGCCGTTAACCCCGCGCGCGGTACCCTGACACAAGATCAGGCCCGCCGCGGTGGTGTACATCGGTTTCATCAATTCCTCGGGCATCCCTTTGAGATTGATCGGAAGCCCGCGGCGGACCGGAACTCCAAAAATCCGTTCCGCCAATTCCTGGGTGCCTTCGAGCAGCGAAGTTCCACCCACCAGCACGATTCCCGAGGCGAGGCTGTCGGCCACGCCCGAGCGCATGATCTCGCGCTGCGCCATCGCCAGAATTTCTTCCATCCGCGGCTCGAGGATGTCCGTGAGCATCCGGCGCGCGATCGCTTTAGGCTCGCGGCCGCCAACGCCCGGCACCTGCACCATCTCGTCGCGCCGCACGACTTGCTGGGTCGCGGCGCCGAACGCGATCTTGAGCTTTTCGGCTTCCGCGACCGGAGTGCGGATTCCCGCCGCGATATCGCTGGTCAGATGGTTTCCGCCCAGCGGCAGCACGGCGGTATGCATCACGGCGCCGGCGTGGAACACGATGATATCGGTGGTGCCGCCGCCGATATCGATCAGCGCGACGCCGAGTTCGCGCTCTTCGGGAAACAGCGCGGATTCGGCCGACGCGAGCGGCTCGAAAACCATCTCGGAGGGCGTGATTCCCGCGCGCTCGCAGCACTTGGTCAGGTTCTGGCCGTAGCTCTGCGCGGCGGTGACGATATGGATGCGCGCCTCGAGGCGCACACCCGCCATCCCGATCGGTTCGCGCACGCCGTCCTGATCGTCGACCGCGAACTGCTGCGGCAAGATATGCAGGACCTGGCGGTCCAGCGGAATCGCAACCGCGCGCGCCGCGTCGATTACCCGCTCGACATCGCGTGGGCCGACCTCCCCGCCACGCACCGCGACAATCCCGTGGCTGTTGAGCCCGCGGATATGCGGGCCGGCCACGCCGGCGACCACCGCACCGATTCGCAGGCCCGAGGTTTTTTCCGCCTCATCGAGGGCGGCGCGAATCGCCTCGACCGTGGCTTCGATATTGACCACCACGCCCTTGCGCAGACCCGTGCATGGCGCAACTCCGTGGCCGAGGACGGCGATATCGCCTTCCGGACTCGCCTCCGCGACGAGAGCGCAGACCTTGCTCGTGCCGATATCCAATCCTGTGAGCAGGTTCCTCATCGCTTTTAGGGACTCCTCAATGCAGAAGCCGAGCTGCGCGAATGAGCCGAAACTTTCCGTACCGCACCGTGGCGACGATCGGCGGGCGCGTCGGGGGCGGCCAGGCGCACGACAGCTTCGTCGGGCATGGTCATATCCAACGCGGCGATCATGCGCTCGCGCCCGCGCCATTTCCCCAGCACTTCATTCGCGCGCTTGATCTCGGCAGGCGCGTTGTCGAGATCGATCAAAACCTCGGTGCGCGCTCCGTCGAGATACAGCGCCGCGACCGCGTCGTTATCGACGCTCATCTCTGACACCAGATGCGACAATTCCGCCTCCGCGCGGACCATTGTCGCGGCGTAACCGACCAGCTCGACTCCGCGCGAGTTTTCGACCCGGGCGCCGCTGAGAATCGGCAGGTCGCCTTCGCCGTTGGGTGAAACGGGACCTTCAAGTTCGCCGTCGGAGAACAAGGCGTAGAAGCCGTCGTGCCGCTCGACCATCGCGATCGCGCCGCCCTGCCTCATTCGCGTGAGCTTGGCGACGGGTCCACCCGCGATGCCGGTTTGGCTTTCGATCGAGCGGGCAGCGTCGCGCAGCCACTGCAGGAGCGGACTTGCGGGAGCGGCGGCCCGATCGATCCGCGCGGAATACGCGGAGAAGAAATTCGAGCAGCGCAGCGTGAGCGCGCGGCCCGGCGCGCTGAATCCGGTCATCACGCCGAAAACAAAAAAAGCGCACAGGACGATACCCACCATCCGTGGGTTCCATCCTGCCGCCTCTTTTCCTTTTCTCCGCTCCGCCACCACACCACCACTTGCCACGCGCGACCTACCAGTCGCCGACCAGCTTGACCTCTGGCTCGAGCCAGACGCCGCTTTGCTCCTTGACCCGGTTTCGCGCCAGCTCCATCAGGGCGCGCACTTCTTCGGCGCGCGCGCCGCCAAGATTGACGATAAAATTCGCGTGCTGATCCGAAAACGCCGCGCCACCGACGCGCAGGCCCTTGAGACCTGCGCCCTCGAGCAAGCGTCCCGCGAACGTGCCGGGCGGATTCTTGAAAATCGATCCCGCGTTGGGAACTCCGCGCGGCTGGCGCGCCGCCCGCTTGGCGCGCAGCTCGGATACTCGGGCGCGCAGGGAATCGCGATCGCCCGGAACCAACTTGAACTCGACCCGTGTGATCACAAATCCCGCGGGCAGATTGGTTCTCCGATAGGCGAAATTGATTTCGTCCCTGGTCAGATCGCGTGCGACACCTTCGCGCGTGACGCCGTGAACGATAGTCACGACCTTCGCGATCTCGCCGCCGAACGCGCCCGCGTTCATCACCAATCCGCCGCCGACGGTTCCCGGAATTCCTTCGCCAAACTCGAGTCCGCCGAGACTCTTCTCGACGACGGCCTCGACCAGCGCTCCGAAATCGACTGCCGCACCCGAGGTAACGTGGATGCTATCGATCTCCACTTTGCGAAAACCCTCGCCGAGGCTCACGACCAATCCGCGCACTCCGCGATCGCTCACCAGCAAATTGGTTCCTGCCCCAAGGCAGAACGCGGGCGTACCGCTGCGATAGGCCGACGCCATCGCGTGGCCGAGCTCGGTTTCGGTTTCGACTGCGAGGTAGAGATCGGCAGGTCCGCCAATTCTGAACGAGGTCAGGTCGGCGAGCGGCCGCGCGGTTTCGAGGCGCGCGCCGAAACGCTCGTGCAGATGGTGCTCAAGCATGCTCATCACGCTTGGCCTCGTCCGCGAGCGCACCCAGAATCCGGTCGCCGAGTTTATAGATATCGCCCGCGCCGAGGGTGACGATCAGATCGCCGGAGCGCGAGGCATCGGCGATTTCGCGCGCGGGTTCGAGCTCGCGGCTCAGGTAGTGAACCTCGAGATGGCCGCGCGCACGGATCGCTTCATATAGACGCCGAGAAGAGACGCCGGGAATCGGATCCTCACCGGCGGGATAAATATCGAGAATGTAGAGCGCGCCGGCGTCATCGAAGGCGGTCAAAAATTCCTCGAACAGATCGCGCATCCTGGTGTAGCGATGCGGCTGAAAGACGGCGACGACGCGGCGCTTGAATCCGGCGCGCGCCGCGGCGAGCGTTGCGCGAACCTCGGCAGGATGATGCGCGTAGTCATCGAGCACGATACGCCCGTTGCTCTCGCCCTTGATCTCGAAGCGCCGTCCGATTCCGCCGAACTTTGCGAGCGCGCGCGCGGCGATCCCGAAATCGATCCCGAGCTCGATCGCGACCGCGATCGCGGCCAGAGAGTTCATCGCGACGTGAACGCCCGGCGTCGGAAGCGTGACCGTCCCGAGCGGAGCGCCCTTGAAGATCACGTCGAAGCGCGTCGAGAGGCCGTCGATCACAACCCGTTCGGCGCGCAGGTCGGCATCGGCTGCGATGCCGTAGGTGATGACCGGCTTGCGCACCTGCGCCAACATCGCGCGCACGTTGACGCTGTCGATTCCCAGGACCGCGCGTCCATAGAACGGCACGCGGTTGATAAAGCTCGCGAACGCCTCGCGCAGCCGGTCCATCGAACCGTAGTGATCCAGATGCTCGGGATCGATATTGGTGACGATCGCGATCGTCGGCAGGAGCAGCAGGAACGAAGCGTCGCTCTCGTCGGCTTCGGCGACCATATAGTCGCCGCGGCCGAGGCGCACGTTGGTGCCGGTGTTGCGCAGGTTTCCGCCCACCGCGACGGTCGGATCGAGACCGGCCTCTTCCATGATCAGCGCGACCAGCGCGGTAGTGGTGGTTTTGCCATGAGTGCCCGCGACTGCGACTCCCAGCTTGACCATCCGCAGAAGCTCGCCCAGCATCTCCGCGCGCGCGATTACCGGAATCTTGAGATCGCGGGCGCGCGCGACTTCGGGATTGGAAAATTTTATTGCGGACGAAATCACGACCGCGTCGAGCGGCGCGCGCAGATGCGAGGGATGATGCCCGAGCTCAATTTGCGCGCCGAGCGACCCGAGGCGCGCGGTCGCGGCGCTCGCGGCGAGATCGCATCCGCTGACCGCAAAGCCGAGGCTCAGCGACAGCTCCGCGATTCCGCTCATCCCGGCACCGCCGATTCCAATGAAATGGAGCCGGCGCTTCGGCGCGAGCAATCCCGATGTAAGCGCGGTATCCACTCGATCTAGTTCTCCAGCCGTGCAGCGCTGAAGCAAACCCGCGCGACGCGTGCGGCGGCGTCGGGAAAGACGGCTCCATTTGCGCGCGTACCCATCGCGACCAGGCGTGCGGGATCGGCAAGCAGAGATTTGATTTCGCGCGCGAGATTTTCGCCAAGGCGGTCATCATCTTTGACGATAATTGCGCCTTCGAGTTTTTCGATCACGCGGGCGTTATGAAGCTGCTGCATATCGCGATGAAACGGATAAGGCACAAAAATTGCCCCGCGGGCGGCAAGCGCAATATCGGTGACGGTGCCGCCGCCGCTGCGCGCGACGACCAAGTCCGCCGCCGCGAGCGCGCTCGGCATGTCTTCGATAAACGGAACTACTTCCGCCTCGAACGGAAGCTCGCGGTAAGCCTGCCGCACCAACTCGACATCCGCCTCCCCGGTCTGATGTGTGACCTTCAACTTTATAACACCTTTTCCCCAGATTTTGAAAGCCTCTAGCACACCAATATTGAGGCGATGCGCTCCGGTCGAGGCGCCTAAAACAAGGATTTGCGCCGGACGACCCTCCATCGGGGTCCGATCCGTGCGCGGATTATAGCGCACCGGGTTACCGGTCAGCTCGATTTTAGACTCGGAGAAGTAAGCTCGGCTGTCGGGAAAGCTGATGCAGATCTTGCTCGCAAAGCGCTTCAGGATCCGGTTGGCCAGCCCCGGCAGTACGTTCTGCTCGAGCATCACGATCGGCACCCGCGCAAGCGCCGCCGCGACGCCGACCGGCGCCGACGCATAGCCACCTACGCATATGACCAGATGCGGGCGGATTCGTTTGATCAGGGCCCGGGCCTGGCCGATCGCACGCGCGAACTCAGCGAGCGCGCGCAGCCGCGCGGTGATGCCGTGGCCGCGAATCCCGTGGACATTCAAAAGCTCAAAGCGGTAGCCGCTATTCGGCAGCCACCGCGCTTCGAAGCCATTGATCGTGCCGACGTACATAATTTCCGCGTCGGGACGCTCACGGTTTATCTCCTCGCCCACCGCGACGGCGGGAAACAGATGACCTCCCGTCCCTCCGCCCGCGATGATTATTCTCATCACATCACACTTAACGCACGGCGGGTCGCCGGCCGAGTGCGAGCAACGCTCCGAGCGCCGCCATCGCCATCATGATCGCGGTACCACCGTAACTCAAAAATGGCAGCGGCAATCCCTTGGTCGGAATCATTCCGATCACCACCGCCATGTTGATCAGGGCCTGGAGCGAGAGCATCGAGGTCAATCCGACCGCGAGCAAGCTCGCGAACGGGTCGGGTTCGTCGTGCGCAATCCGCATGCCGCGGAACAGGATCGCGCAGAACAGCGCGATCACGATACATGCGCCGATGATTCCAAACTCCTCGCCGACGACGGCGAAAATAAAATCGGTATGCGACTGCGGCAGGTAGAACATTTTCTGGCGGCCAGCGCCGAGTCCAACGCCACGCAGACCGCCCGCGCCAAGCGCGATGAACGACTGGATCAACTGGAAACCCGCGCCGCGCGCGACCTGCCATGGATCAAGAAACGCGGTCAGGCGGCGCATCCGATACGATTTCGCGCACATCTGCACGACCAGGCCCACCAGTGCGACCGCGCCCGCAGCGCCCAGATGCTTCGCTTCGGCGCCGGCCGCATAGAGCATCACGAACAAAATCACTGAGATCATCACGGTCGAGCCGAAGTCGGGCTGCTTGAGCAGAATTATCGCGAGCGCGCCGACGATCGCGAAGGCTGGCGCGGGGCCGCGCATGAAATCGCGCAGGCGATCCTGGCGGCGGCTCAGAAAATCGGCGAGGAAAAACACCAGCGCAAATTTCACTATCTCCGACGGCTCGAGGACGATGGGACCGAGCTTCAGCCACCGCCGCGCGCCGCCGCGAACCAGACCGAGATGCGGCAGATAGACCGCCAGGAGCATCACCACCGAAACAATCGCGAGCGGCATCACCAGCCGGCGCAATCCGACGATCGAGAACTGCGAGAGCATCACGAGCACGAGGAATCCGGCGGCGATATGCGCCAGATGGAGCTTGAAGAAATGAAACGCGTCGCCGGTTTTCTCGAGGCCGAGAAAATAGGTCGTGTTCAGCACCATCAGCAGGCCGAACAAAATCAGCGCCGCCGCCGGCAACCATAGCCACGGGTCGGGACGCCGGTATTCGACCGCCTCAAAGCGTCCGAACCAGCTTTTGAAATAGCTCTCCGCGCTCTGCATAATTTTTGAACTGATCGAAACTCGAGCACGCCGGCGACAACAAAACCGTATCGCCTTTTCGCGCCACCCGCGCCGCCCGTTCGACCGCCTCCGCCAGAGTTGTAACCAGCTCGATCTCGCACGCACCGGTCAGCGCCGAGCGCATTTGCTCCCGCGCCGCACCGATAAGAATCGCGCGGCTGACCTTGCGCCTCATCGGCGCGACGAGCGGACCGTAGTCGCCGCCCTTGTCGACTCCGCCCGCGATCAGAATGATCGGCGCCGTGATTGCGCCGATCGCCTCGACCACTGCGCCGACGTTGGTGCCCTTCGAGTCGTCGATCCATCGCACGCCATCGCGCTCGAGCACGAATTCCAGGCGATGCGGCAGACCCGCGAACCGGCTGAGCACATGCTCGATCACGGGCTCGTCAACGTACATCGCAAGGGCGGCGGCCGTCGCCGCCATCGCATTGGAGACATTGTGTTCGCCCGGCAGCCGAAAGCCCGCGATACTGATCTGGCCGCGGCGCGAACCCATGTCGAAGATCAGCGAACGGTTTTCGTGCCAGATTCCCGGCACGTGTCCGGAGGCGACGAAACCGAACGCGAACACGCGCGAGCGCACCGATTTCGCGAGCTCCCAGACATTGGGATCGTCACGATTCAGAACCGCCCAGTCGCTGCCGTCCTGATTCCCGAACATCCGCGCCTTCGCGACGCCATATTCCGCAAGGTCGCGGTACCGATCGAAATGATCGTCGGTGAGATTCAGATAGACTCCGACCTTGGGCTTGAAGTGCACGGTCGATTCGAGCTGAAAGCTCGAGACCTCGGCAACGATCGCGTCGTAAACTCCATCGACGGCCGTGATCAGCGGAGGTTGCAGGTTTCCGCCCACGAACGGATGCATCCCGGCGGCTTTCAGAATCGCGCCGAGCAGCACGGTCACGGTACTCTTGCCGTTGGTGCCGGTAATCGCCGCGATCGGGGCGGAGAGGAACCGCGAAGCGAGTTCGACCTCGCCGATCAACTCGATCTTGCGCTTGGCCGCCGCTGCGAGCAGCGGAGAATCGAGCGCCGCTCCGGGAGTCGCCACCACGAGGTCAACTCCGTCCAGCCACCCCGGATTTTCCGCTCCGAGTTTCAATTGTGCGGGCGGAAGCTCGGCGCGATCGATATCGGATCTGCGATCGGTGAGGATCAGGTGCGCGCCGTGAGCGGCCAGAAATTTTGCCGCCGCGATTCCGGTCGTCGCCAGGCCGACGACCATGACCGTTTTGCCCGCGAGTTTCATCATCGTTCGAGTATAAGCGCCGCTGGGTATAGAGTCAGCGAAGTTTCAGCGTCGAGAGCGCGACCAGCGCGCACACGATCGAGATAATCCAGAAGCGCACCACCACCACCGTTTCGGGCCATCCGCTGAGCTCGAAATGATGATGTATCGGCGCCATCCGGAAGAAGCGTTTCCCGCCGGTCCACTTGAAGTAGTAGCGCTGGATAATCACCGACGCGGCTTCGGCCACGAACACACCGCCCGCCATCACCAGCACGAGCTCTTGCTTGCACAGCACCGCGACCGTCCCAAGCGCTCCGCCGAGCGATAGCGCACCGACGTCACCCATGACCATCGAGGCTGGATAAGCGTTGAACCACAGGAAGCCGAGCGACGCCGCGATTAGCGAAGCGCAGAAGATCGCGACCTCGCCAACGCCGACCACGTGCGGAATCTGCAGGTAGGAGGCGAACTTCAGGTTGCCCGCGACGTAGCTGAATACCCAGTAGGTGAACGCGGTGGTCATGACGGGGCCGATCGCAAGGCCGTCGAGCCCGTCGGTGAAATTCACCGCATGCGAGCACCCGGCGATCACCAGCATCGCGAACGGGATGTAGAAGATCGGCCCCCAATCGGGATGCAGATTCTTCGCGAACGGGATCGTCAGCGTGGTGGGAAATTTCAGCACCGCGAACAGAAACACCGACGCGACCAGCGCGCAGGCAAAAGTCCCGCCGAGCTTCGCCGATTCGCTAAGTCCCAGGCCCTTGCCACGTTTGAGCTTCAGATAGTCGTCGCCGAAGCCGATCACGCCGAAGCTCGCGGTGACGAAGATGACGATCCAGACGTAGGCGTTGGTGATATTGGCGAGCAGCAACGTGGCGGCGAGCGTCGCGGTCAGGATCAACAATCCACCCATGGTCGGAGTTCCGGCCTTCTTCTGATGGCTTTGCGGAACGACGTCGCGAATTGTCTGGCCGAAATGCGCGGCGCGAAACCGGCCGATCAGCCAGGGACCCATCGCGAGGGAGATCGCGAGCGCGGTCAGCCCCGCCAGCACCGAGCGAAAGGTTTCATAGCGAAGGACGTTGAAGCCCTGGAAATGCGTGTGCAGGCGGTAGAGCAGGAGGTACAGCATCGCGTCTCAATTTGTCCCGTAGCCATGCTCCCGCGCAATCTCGCCAATCACGATGCGGTCGTCGAAGGCGAGTACGCGATCGCCGACCAACTGATAGTTCTCGTGGCCTTTGCCCGCGACGATCACCGTGTCGCCCGGCTCCGCGATACTGAGTGCGAGCGCAATCGCAGCGCGGCGATCGGGCTCGATACGATAGTTCTTCGCGCGCGCGCCAGTTTCTTTTATCGCGTCGCGGAGACCGACTTCGATCTCGGCGATGATCGCATTCGGCGCTTCGCTGCGCGGATTGTCCGAGGTAATGATCGGCAGATCGGCCAGACGCGCGGCAAGGCCGCCCATGATCGGGCGTTTGCCGCGGTCGCGATCGCCGCCGCACCCGAACACGCAGATCACGCGGCCGCGGGTGAACTTGCGCGCCGCGCCAAGCACCGCCTCGAGCGCGTTGGGCTTATGCGCGTAGTCGACCAGCACCAGCACTCCGGCGCGCGCCGAAACCGCCTCCATCCTGCCGGGGGCCCCTGGGCATCGCCGCACACCTTCCGCCACCGCCTCTGGTTCGATGCCCAGGGCCACCGACACGGCGGAGGCCCCGAGAATATTGATCAGATTGAATTCGCCGACGAGGGGCGAAGTAAACTCAATTTTTTTGCCGAGCGCAAGGATCGTCGCACGAATTCCGTCCGCGCCAACTGAGTATTTCTGTGGATAAACGTCGAGTCCGGGAGCAAGCCCGAAGCTGATCTTGCGCGCCGGTACGGCAGCGAGCACGCGCTGTCCGTACGAATCGTCACCGCGCGCGACCGCGAAAATATCGGCGCGGCGGCTGCGCGGGAGAATCTCAGTAAACAGGCGCAGCTTGGCGGCGAAGTAGTCTTCCATCGTGCCGTGATCATCAAGATGGTCGCGGCCAAGGTTGGTGAAAACCGCCGCGCGAAAGTTGAGCGCGTCCACTCTCCCTTGAGCGATTCCCATCGAAGAAACTTCCGCCGCCACGTCGCGCACGCCCTCGCGCTCCATCCGCGCCAGGGCAGACTCGAGATCGATCGACTCGGGCGTAGTCAGCCCGCTGTAGATTTTGTTCTGGCGGATGAAAATTCCTACCGTGCCGATAATTCCCGCCGGATGCCCCGCCACCTCGAAGATCGAGGCGAGCAGATAAGTCGTAGTAGTCTTGCCGCTGGTGCCGGTAATTCCGATCAGGTCCAGGCGCTCGCTCGGCGCGGCAAAAAAACGCGCCGCGGCCGCGCCCATCAGCAGGCGCGGCCGCGCGCTCTCCACAACGGTCACCGCGGGCC
>JBAPSR010000087.1:0-22607 GCA_049281755.1 Binataceae bacterium (SeqCode) | reverse complement strand
CGGTAACGCCGATGCGCCGGCGCGGGTGTTGCGCGCGCGCGGCCGCGCGTCAGCGGGGCGCGGCGACGATGCTCCGAAGACATCCGATCTTCTCGATCTCGACTTCAACCGTGTCGCCCGGCTTCATCTCACCGACGCCCGACGGCGTGCCGGTCGAAATGACGTCGCCCGGCAGCAGCGTCATGATGTGGGAGATGTAGCTGACCAGGAAGTCGCACTTGAAAATGAGATTCGAAGTGCGGCTATGCTGCCGGACCTCGCCGTTCAGGCGTGTGGTCAGCGCAAGATCGTCGGGGTTGGCAATGTCGGTTTCGATTGCGGGGCCAAGCGGAGCAAACGTGTCGAAGCCCTTGCCGCGTGTGAACTGCACATCTTTTCGCTGCAGGTCGCGCGCGGTCACATCATTCATGCAGGTGTATCCGAGCACGTAGTCGCGCGCGTGTGCCGCCGCGATTTTTGTCGCTGTGCGGGAAATCACGATCGCGAGCTCGCCCTCGTAATGCATCAGCTTCGATTGCGGCGGATAAGCGATCGCCTCACCCGGGGCAATCACGCAGGTCGAAGGTTTGATGAACAGGAGCGGCTCTTCGGGAAGCTGACGGCCCATCTCCTGCGCGTGGTCGCGATAGTTGACACCCACCGCGACGATTTTGCCCGGCGCGATCGGCGCGAGCATAGCAACCGCCGCCACCGCAAGCGGCGCCGTGCCGGCGGCTGGTTTGAGCGCGTCAAGCGCGCCCCCAAGCGGTGTGATCGACGCGCCCTCGAGCGCGCCGAGACTGACTTTGCCACTCGAACTGTAACGAACGATTTTCATACTTCCACTTACACCAAATTCTCACGCATCGCGCGGCGCGGGTAAACCATCGCTTGCCGGGTTGTGCCAAAGGCCATAGCATCTTTCTCGCGCTTGGGCACTGGATGCGGGATGGGCCTGCGAAAAGCGTGTGCGGCCGAAGAAAGTTTCGAGAATTCTTTCGCATGGACAAACCGATAATTCGCGGGGTCGAAGCCTTTCCGGTCGATCAGAACGGGCAGACCTATATTTGCCTGCGCGATCCGACCGGCCTCGCGCCCGAGTCGATCGTGCTTGGAATGGGCGCCTATTTCATCGTTTCGCTATTTGATGGGCGCAACGATCTGCGCGAGGTGCAGGCCGCGTTCACGAAGCGATTCGGCGAAATTCTGGAACTCGAAAAGTTAAGCGAGCTGGTGAGCACGCTCGACCAGGCGCATTTCCTCGACTCGCCGGGCTTTCAGGAGCATGAGCGCCGCGTTCGCGAGGAATTTCGCGCTCAGTCCGACCGGCCCGCCGCACTCGCCGGAGTTTGCTATCCACCGGAGCCCGCGCAACTCCGAAACGAGCTCGCGGGATTCTTCGATCCGCCCGAGGGACCCGGGCGCAAGCCCGCGCGCAAGAGCGGCGCGCCGCTGCGCGGTCTTATAGCTCCGCATATTGATCCACGCCGCGGAGCGGCGGCCTATGCGCATGCATACGCGGAGCTGATGGCGCATGAGCCGCCCGAGCTGGTGATCATCCTGGGCACTTCGCATTACGGCGCGGGACCGTCGCTGTTCAGCGCGACGCGCAAGAACTATCTGACGCCGCTTGGACCGGTCCAGACCGATCGCGAGTTCGTGGATCAGCTTGGGCTCCGCTACTCGGGCGGCGATTTGTTCGCCGACGAGTTTTTGCACCGCGGCGAACATTCGATCGAATTTCAGGCGCTGTTCCTGGCCTATGCGCTGGGGGTGCGCGGCTACCAGGTTGTTCCGATCCTCGTCAGCTCGTTTCATGAAATGATTCTGTCCGGGCGGATGCCCTCTGAAGACCCGCGCGTGGGTTCGTTTATCGAAGCGTTGGGCGCGATGGTCGCGGCTGAAAAGCGCAGTGTTCTTGTGCTGGCGGGCGTGGATTTCGCGCACGTCGGCAGAAAATTCGGCGACGCTTTCGCGGCCGATCAAGCGGTGGCCGACCGTGTTGAACGCGAAGATCTTGCGCTGATCGAAAACCTAAAGCGCGGCGATCCGGCCGGGTTCTTCGCCGCGATCGCGGCGGACCGCGACGCGCGGAAAATCTGCGGCGTAGCGCCGATGTATACCCAGCTCGAACTTTTGCGTGGGCGCGGCGCGCGGCTGCTCAAGTATGGGATCGCGATGGAACCGCAGACCGAGTCGTGCGTTTCGTTCGCGAGTCTCGCGATCGATTGAGCGGCGCGCGCACGCCTGCTAATGAGCCTGTCTGCCGCCGAGATGAGACGATGGGAGGACCGCCAGGGATGAAGCGCGCAATTCGATTCGGAGTGATCGCGGTGAGTTTGATCATCGCGATGGCCGCCGGGGTTCGAGCCGACGAGAAGGCGGACGAAGCTGCCGCGCAAACCGTTGCGCTCGGATGGCTGCACGAAATCGACGCAGGCCAATACGCGCAGGCATGGCAGGAGACCGCGGCGCCGGTCAAAGCGGCATTCAACGCGGATCAATTTACGAGGAAGATGGACGAAACGCGCAAGCTGCTCGGCGTAGTGACCTCGCGCAAGCTCGAATCCGCCACTTATGAGACTTCGCTTCCGGGCGTGCCGCCGGGAAAATACGTGGTCCTGGTTTACGCCACAGATTTCGCCGGACGGCCCGCGGCGAAAGAGATCGTCACGCCGATGCTGGAGAAGGATGGGCGTTGGCGCGTCTCGGGCTATTACATCCGCTAACGCGCTCGGCGTGCGCGATCATTCGATTCCATAGCGTTTGCGCTTGCGCCACAGGGTGGTGACGTTGATCCCAAGCGCGGCGGCCGCTTCGTCCAGAGTTGCGCTCTCGGCGAGGACGCGGCGAATATGCTCGCGTTCGAGATCTTCGAGACTCGGGGAATGAGATCCCGCCGATTGCGTGGCAGCGGATGGAGGCTCGATGGCCTCACGAAAAAGAGAATCCGGCAGATCTTCGCGCGTGATCTCGTCGCTGCGCGAAAGCACCGCCGCGCGCTCGAGCGCGTTGCGCAGCTCGCGCACGTTGCCGGGCCATCGATATTTCGAGATTGCCGCGGACGCTTCCGGCGTCAGGCGCATCGCGGGCCGCTGATGCCGGATCGCGGCCGCCTTGAGCATCCACTGCGCCAGGGCCGGCACGTCTTCGCGCCGCTCACGCAGCGGAGGAACCCGAATCGTGATGACGTTGAGGCGGTAGTAGAGATCCTCGCGGAAGCGGCGGGCCGCGACCTCGGCCTCGAGGTCGCGATTGGAGGCAGCGATGATCCGCGCATTGACGCGAATCGTCTTGTCGCCACCCACGCGCTCGAAACTCTGCTCCTGGACGAAGCGCAGAAACTTGGTCTGGAGCGTGGGCGTCAGATCGGCGATCTCGTCGAGGAAGACCGAGCCATTATCGGCCGCTTCAAGCCGTCCGGGCTTGTCCTTCACCGCTCCGGTGAACGACCCGCGCATGTGTCCAAAGAGTTCGCTTTCGAGCAGCTCATCGGACAAAGTCGTGCAGTTGACGACGACGAACGGACCGTCCTTTCGCCGACTCCATCGATGCATCTGCCGGGCGAGAACGTTCTTGCCGGTCCCGCTTTCGCCGGTGAGCAGGATGGTCGCGTCGCTGGCGGCAGCCTGGCGCGCGAGTTCGAGCTGATGCGTCATCGCGGCGCTGTTCGATTCGAGCAGTGGCGCTTCATCGATCGTATCGCGTAGCGCGCGATTCTCTGCCTGCAGGCCGCGCAGCTCGAGCGCGCGCTCGACGATATGCTGGATCTGTTCGAGCGAGAACGGCTTGGTCACGTAATCGTACGCGCCGGCCTTCATCGCGGTGACCGCGTTCTCGACCGTGGCATACGCGGTCATCAGGATGATCAGGCTATCGGGCTGGCGGCGGCGAACCTCGCCGATCAGCTCAAGGCCGTTCATCTCGGCCATCCGGAAGTCGGTCAACACCAGGTCAAACGCGCGCCCTGCGAGCATCGCGGCGGCCTCGCGGCCGTTCTCAGCCGAGGCGACCGAATAGCCGATCGACTCGAAGAACGTCACCAGGCTGCGGCGGATATTTTTTTCGTCGTCGACGATCAGCAGCGATGCCATCACAGATTTCCTCCGGCAGGCAACTCGACCACGAAGCGGCTGCCCGCGCCCGCGTTGCTATCGACGAAAATCCGGCCGCCGTGGGCCGCGACGATATCTTTTGCGATCGCGAGGCCCAGTCCCGCCGAGCCCTTTTCGACTCCGCCGCGCCCGTACTGCGCGAACCGCTCGAAAATATGTTCGCGGATCTCGGGCGGAATTCCAGGGCCGGAATCCGAGACCTCGAGCCGCACCTTGGTATCGATCGGGCGGGCCACCACCTCGATCTGTCCGCCCTCGGGCGTGTACCGCAACGCGTTGCCAATCAGGTTTGAAACCACCCACGAGAGTTTAACCGCGTCGCCGGAAATTTCCGGAACCGGTTCGAGCTGCTCGGTCAGGTGCACGTGTTTTTCCTCGGCCTGAAAACCGAAACGGCGGACTACTTCTTCGATAATCTGCCGCAGATCGAGCCTTTCGCGCTGCACCGAGATCGATGCGAGCTCGCCGCGTGCGAGGTTGAGCAAATTGTCGCTGAGCGCCTTCATGCGCGCGCACTCTTCGAGAATCGCCTCGAGCAGCTCGCGTTGCTTGGAATCGAGGACCGCGCCGTCGCGGCGCAACAGCTCGGCCGACAACGCGAGCGAGGTCAGCGGAGTGCGCAATTCGTGCGACAGCGTAGCGATCAGGTTTGCGCGCGCGCGATCCTGATCGCGCAGGTAGGTCACATCCTGCAGGATCAGCAGCGTGCCGAGCGGCGCGCCTTCATCGTGATGCAGCGGCACGGGCTTGAGAACGTAGGTGTGGTCGCGGCCGCGCACGTGAAGCTGCACCTCGATTCTCTGGCTCGTCGGGTCGGCTTTGCGCAGATTACGCAGCGCGTCGCGCACCCGCAGATAGTGCGGATGATTGCTGCTCAGGTCCTCGAATGGACTGCCGAGCGCCTCCTTGGGTTCGACTCCGATGATGAGCGCCGCAATCTCGTTGATATGCGCGACCATCCCCTCGGAATCGATTAGGACCACGCCGTCTTCAAGGCTTTCGATGATCGCCTCGGTCTTGCTCTTCTCGTACACCAGGCGATCGACGTTGAGCTTTTCGAATCGTTCGAGCCGCTCCGCCATCTGGTTGAATTCGCGTGCGACCGCGTCGAGCTCGGCGAACTTCTGCGGCCCGAGCCTGACCTGCCCGCGGCGTTGGCCGACACCGCGCAGCCGCTCGGCAACTTCGATCAGAGGCTGCGACAGCGACCATCCGAGGCCCCACGAGATTGCGGCGCCGAAGATCAACACGAGCGCCAGGCTTGCGGCGAATTGATAGGTGAGGTGCCGCCCGAGCTCAACGGAGCGGCTGTCGGCGCGAAACATCGCCGCCTGGTTCATCACGATCAGATCGTTGAGCCGCGCGTGCAGCGCATTGAATTCCGCGTCCTGGCGTGCGCCGGCGGGAGCCACCGCGATCTGGCTGAACAATTCGTCGGCGCCCGCGCGAATCGTATGCGCCAGCTCCCGCTCGCCCACCTCGGTGTAATCGTGATCCTCCGTGTCCATCCAACGCATGAAATCGGCGCGCTCTGGCGCAAGCACGTCCTTTGCGCGGCCGTCGCGTTCGGCCAGCTCCAGTCGGGCCAGGACCGCGTGCATATGCTGTGCTGCCTCGATACTGACGTAGTTGCGGTAGAGCGTCTGGCGAATCGCGCCGCCCAGGCTGTACACGCGCGGAAGAGTGAACGCGCCGAGCAGCATCACCAATACCAGCAGCAGCAGGGTGCCGTTTCGAACCCGATGTCTAAGAGAAGGCGTACTCATTATTCGCTACCGCCGTCGTCGCCCAGGATTTCTACGTCGATGTCCGGTGCGCTCGCGATGATTCGCGCGGTGACGTCGCGATGCAGCAGGCGTCGCCATCGCCGCTGATGCGACCTTCCGACGATGATCTTCGAGATGCCATTGTCGCGCGCGTAGTCGAGCATCCCCTTGACCGGGTCGGGCGCCTTGAGCCATACGGGCTCGGCGCCCAGATCGCTGGCAAGATTGATGTTGTCGAGCAGCGCGACGAAATCTCCGGTGCGGATCTTCTTGACCGACTCGGCCGGGGTCTCGATGTGCACCGCGTACCAGTCGGCGCTGAGTTGCGTGGCGATCCGGGACGCTTTGCGCAAAAGCTTGGCGCCATCGTCCGGGTTCGAGGACAGACCGACCATGATTTTCTCAACGACTCGCGCGCGGCGTCCGCCCTCGCGCTTGAGCGATTCGGCGTCCTGGCGCTGACGGGTAAGACCGCGCGCGACTTCGCGCAGCGCCAATTCGCGCAGCGAGGCAAGATTTGCGGGGGTGAAAAAATTACGGAGCGCCTGCTCGATCTGCTGCGCAGGATAAATCTTTCCCTCACGCAGGCGCTCGCGCAGCGCTTCGACCGTAACGTCAACGTTGACGACCTGATCGGCGCGGGTGAGGATCGAATCGGGCACGGTCTCGCGCACCTCGATCCCAGTGATCCGCCGGATGACGGGGTTAAGGCTTTCGATATGCTGGATGTTGACCGCGGTGATCACGTTGATGCCGGCCTGGGTCAGCTCTTCGACATCCTGCCAGCGTTTCTCATGCTTCGCGCCGACCGCGTTGGTATGCGCCAGCTCGTCAACGATCGCGATTTCCGGATTGCGCGCGAGAACCGCGTCAAGATCCATTTCCGAGATTTCGACGCCTTTGTGCGGATATTTTTTGCGCGGGATAACTTCCAGCCCGGCGAGCTTCTCCTCGGTCTCGGCGCGGCGATGAGTCTCCACCACCGCCACCGCTACATCGACGCCCTTGGCGCGCAACTGGTGCGCCTCCTCGAGCATCTTCCAGGTCTTGCCCACGCCGGCCGCGGCGCCGAGGTAAACTTTCAGGCGGCCTTTCTGCGATCGCGCAACCAGGTCCAGGAACGACTCGGGGTCAGGTCGTTCCTCATCCTTCAGATTGCGCGAACGGTCCATCGCTACCGCTCAGTGTCCGGCTCGGGTGGCGTGGCGGAAGACTTGCGTGTGAGATCGACGTAGCGCGTGACCTGGACACTTTGAATTAGCTCGCGGGCGGCACGTCTGCGCCGGGCGCGAGCCAAGGCAAAGAATGCGCCGATCACGGCGGACCAGATGACGATCGCGCCCAGCGCCCATAGCAACTCGCTTAGCGGTATCGGCTCCCTGTGCTCTGCAGCCGCGACGCGCGCGATCGGCACGGCCGCTAACGCCGCGCACAGCATGTTGCGCCTGAACCATCCGCCGAGATTTTCCTTTTCCGAAAACTTCATGTCGGCCCGGCAACGCTCCTCGGAGAAGGCGGTTCATCGTCGCGCACCTGGCAAATCGTCCAGAGCCAGATTCAGCTCCAGAACGTTGACTCCGGGCTCGCCCAGCACCCCCGCCCATCTCTGCCGAGTATTCTGACGCACGATCGCGCGAACCGCATCCTCTCCGATTCCCCGAGAACGAGCCACCCGTGCCACCTGGAGCGCGGCCGCGGCCGGGCTGATTTCAGGATCCAGTCCGCTGCCGGACGTGGTCACCAAATCGGCGGGAACACCCGCGGGCGCAATCGGAGCGTCCTGCTTCGATACTTCGGACACGCGCGCGCGCACCGCGTCGATTAGTGCCTTGTTGGTGGGACCCAGATTCGAGCCGCCGGAATTTGACGCGTCGTAGCCTTTGTCGCCGGCGGCGGAAGGCCGAGGATGAAAATATTTGTCCTGGGTAAAATTCTGGCCGATCAACCTCGAGCCGATCGGATGATCATCGCGCATCACCAGGCTGCCATTCGCCTGACTCGGGAACACGATTTGCGCGATCCCCCATACCACGACGGGATAGATGAACCCGAGCAGCACGGTCAGGACGATCGTCATGATGATCGCGGGTTTGATTTGGTTGCGTATCACGGGATCACCTCACGCCAGATGCATCGCTGCGACAGCCATGTCGATCGCCTTGATTCCGATGAATGGAACGATCACGCCGCCCAGGCCATAGATCAGCAGATTGCGGGTCAGGATCGCGGCAGCGCCCACCGGACGATAGGCCACGCCGCGCAGCGCCAGTGGAATAAGCGCGATAATGATTAGCGCGTTGAAGATGACGGCAGACAGGATCGCGCTTTGCGGTGTGGACAGATGCATCACGTTGAGCGCCTGAAGCTGCGGATAGCCGAGCACGAACATCGCGGGGATGATCGCGAAATATTTGGCAACGTCGTTCGCGATCGAGAACGTGGTCAGCGCGCCGCGCGTGATGAGCAGCTGCTTGCCGATCTCGACCACCTCCATGATTTTGGTCGGATTCGAATCCAGATCGATCATGTTGCCGGCTTCGCGCGCAGCCTGCGTGCCCGCATTCATAGCGACGCCGACGTCGGCCTGCGCAAGCGCGGGCGCGTCGTTGGTGCCGTCTCCGATCATCGCGACCAGCTTGCCCTGCGCCTGCTCCTCGCGAATCAGGCGCAGCTTGGTCTCAGGCGTCGCCTCGGCGCGAAAGTCGTCAACCCCGGCTTCGCGTGCGATCGCCGCGGCCGTCAGCGGGTTGTCGCCGGTGATCATCACGGTGCGCAAACCCATCGCTCGCAGCCGTTCGAAACGCTCACGGATTCCGTCCTTGACGACGTCTTTCAGATGAATGACGCCGAGCACGCGTCCGCGATCGGCGACCGCCAGCGGAGTGCCGCCCGCCTTTGCGATTCCCTCGACGATCGCGGCGAGTTCCACCGGCGGAGTTCCGCCGTTTTGACGCGCGAACTCGAGTACCTGCTCGCTGGCGCCTTTGCGGATCTTCCGATCGTCAATATCGACGCCGCTCATCCGGGTTTGTGCCGAGAACGCGATGAAGATCGCATTACGTTGCGCCAGATCGTGTCCGCGCAGATTGAATTCCCGCTTAGCGAGCACCGTGATCGAGCGGCCCTCGGGAGTTTCGTCGGCCAACGACGCAAGCTGAGCGGCCTCGGCCAGTTCCGCGACCGTGACGCCTGGCACTGGCAGAAACTCGGTGGCCATCCGGTTGCCGAGCGTGATGGTTCCGGTTTTGTCCAGGAGCAGCGTGTCCACATCTCCAGCCGCTTCGACCGCGCGACCGGACATCGCGAGCACGTTGTGCTGGACCAGCCGATCCATTCCGGCAATTCCGATCGCGGAGAGCAGTCCGCCGATCGTGGTCGGAATCAGGCACACCAGCAGCGCGACGATAACCGGCAGCGACAGAACCGTTCCGCCGTACAGCGCGTACGGATAGAGCGTTACGCAGACGAGCAGAAAGATCACGGTCAGACCCGCGAGCAGGATGCTGAGCGCGATCTCGTTGGGCGTTTTCTGCCGCTGCGCGCCCTCGACCAGCCCGATCATCCGATCGAGAAAAGTCTCGCCCGGATTCGCAGTGATTTTTACCTTGATAAAATCAGAAATCACCGTAGTGCCGCCGGTCACCGCGCTGCGGTCGCCGCCACTCTCGCGGATGACGGGCGCGGATTCGCCGGTGATCGCGGCCTCATTGACCGCGGCGACGCCTTCGATAACTTCGCCGTCGCCGGGAATCACGTCGCCCGCTTCGACCATCACCACGTCGCCGCGGCGCAGGTTGGTCGCGGGCACGGTCGAGATCGAGCCGTCGGCGCCGACCAGCTTGGCGAAAGTCTCGGTGCGGGTCTTGCGCAGATTGTCGGCCTGCGCTTTGCCGCGCCCTTCCGCCATCGCCTCCGCGAAGTTTGCGAACACCACGGTGAACCATAGCCACAGTGCGATTTGCAGCTCGAATTTTACCAGCGCTCCGCGCGCGGCGAACGAGTCGCGAAGCAGGATAATCGTGACTGCAAGTGCGGTGACCTCGACCACGAACATCACCGGATTACGCAACTGGACGCGGGGATCGAGTTTGCGAAAAGAATCGACCAGGGCGCGCCCCACGATGTCGCTGTCCCAGAGTACGGGCGCTTTTCGTTCAGCCATCCGAGCATTCCTCCGTTAACAACCGGCGCGGTTCAGTAAAGCTTGCCGGAGATCATCGACAGGTGTTCGACGATCGGCCCGAGTGCATCAGCCGGAAAAAAAGTGAGCGCGGCGACGATCAGGATCACGCCAACCAGCAGGATGACGAAGACTGCGCCGGTGGTTGGAAAAGTGCCCGCGCTTTGCGGCACCACGCGTTTGCCGGCGAGTGATCCTGCCAGCGCCAGCGCCGGAACCTTCATCATGAAGCGACCGAACAGCATCGAGAGCGCGATCGTGACGTTGAAAAAGGCGGTGTTGGCGTTGAGCCCGGCAAACGCCGAGCCATTGTTTGCCGCGCCTTCCGTGTATGCGTAGAGGATTTGTGAGAATCCATGCGGCCCGGGATTCGAGATTCCGGCCAGTCCCGCCCTGGTCGCGATCGCTACGGCGGAGGGCAGCAGGATCGCCGCCGGAAAGATCAGCACGTAAAACATCGCGAGCTTCATCTCGCGTGATTCGATCTTCTTGCCCAGGTATTCCGGCGTTCGTCCAACCATCAGTCCCGCGATAAACACCGACAGCACCGCCATCACCAGCATCCCGTACAGGCCCGAGCCGACGCCGCCGAAAATAATTTCGCCGATCTGCATATTGACCATCGGCACCAATCCGCCCAGCGGCGTGAAACTGTCATGCATCGCGTTGACCGCGCCGCACGAGGTATCGGTGGTGACGGTCGCCCACAGCGCGGAGTTGACGATTCCAAAGCGGACTTCCTTGCCTTCCATGTTGCCGCCGGATTGACCCACGCTCGCGTGCTGATTCACGCCCAACCGCGCCAGGTCCGGATTCCCGCGCTGCTCGGCCCAGATAGAGGAGGTTGCGCCGACGAGGAACAGCAGAGCCATCGCGGCGAACAGCGCCCATCCCTGGCGCGCGTCGCCTGCCATCAGGCCGAAGGTATGAGTCAGTCCGGCGGCGATCGCGACAATCGCCAGCATCTCGAGCAGATTGGTCAGTGGCGTCGGATTCTCGTACGGATGCGCGGAGTTGGCGTTGAAGAATCCGCCACCGTTGGTGCCCAGCTCCTTGATTGCTTCCTGCGACGCGACCGGGCCCTCGGCGATCACCTGCGCGGCGCCTTCGACCGTCCGCGCGTGAATGTAAGGCTCGAAATTATCCGGCACCCCCTGCCACACCAGCACCAGCGCCAGCACGATCGAGAGCGGGAGCAAAATCCAGAGAGTCGCGCGGGTCATGTCGAACCAGAAGTTTCCCACCGTGCGCGCGCTGCGGCGGACGAAGCCACGGATAATCGCGATCGCGACCGCGATTCCGGCGGCCGCCGACACGAAGTTGTGAAACGCCAACCCCCCCATCTGGGTCAGGTAGCTCATGGTCGATTCGCCGCCATAGGCTTGCCAGTTGGTATTGGTGGTGAAGCTTGCCGCGGTGTTGAACGCGAGAGAGGTTCCTACCGCGCCGAACGCTTGCGGATTAAGCGGCAGGAGGCTTTGCAGCCGTTCGATTCCGTAGAGCAGCAGCATCCCCGCCATGCTGAACATCAGCATTGCGATCGCGTACTCGGCCCAACCCATTTCGGCTGCGGGATTGATCCGGCAGACGCGGTAGATGATCCGTTCGGCGGGACGCAGGATCGGATCAAGTAAGGTTCGCTCGTCCGAGAAGACGTGCTTGATGAAGCGTCCAAGCGGGACCGTCAGCAGCAAGACGAGCAGGCAGAAAATTCCCAGTTGCAATACTTCATTCAAAAGCATTGTCATTACTCAGTCGGGTTGGGTTAGAACTTTTCGGGATTGACCAGTGCGTAAATCAGGTAGACGCAAAGAACAATGGCGATCGTCGCGCCCATGGCCAGATCGAGGGTGCTCATAGCTTTTGGCATCCGGTGACGTATGCGACACACACAATGAAAAATGCGACGGTTCCGAAGATGGATAGCAGGTCGTACATGCAGAGATACCCTGCACTCGCCGTGCCATCTGCAATAGTCAGCCAGCGCGTGGAGCTTTTCAGGGAGTTAAGCTGGAATCTCGTTCAATTTGCAGTGCGGAACTTTGCAATCTGCATCGTGGAGCGGCAACTATTTGAATTGGTCAGCCCGTTGGAGCTTGCGCCGGCATCGCGGGTTGCTGCTGAATCGACGCACGATAGCGGTTCATAAACACTACTGCGCCCGCCATCGGAATGAACTGGGAAACGCCCGCCACGATCGCACCGGTAGTGCCGAGTCCGAGCGCGATCAACGCAACTAAAAGATTGATCGCGAACGCGGCAGTCCAGGCGAGCGTGATTACCACGTTGGCATGAAGAAATTGCGGCAGATTCCAGATCTCGGGCGGCGTCGATTCGCGCGCGAATTGAAGCGTGAAAGGTTTTCCAACCAACAGCGAGATCGACGCCATCGCGGTGAATAGAACCCACACCAGCACGAAATTGTATTGCGAGAACATCGCGGCAGAGGCGCTCGCAAACGACGCGATCACGCCGAGCGCGAAGAAAACCAGCGTCACCAAATCGACCAGCTTGATGCTGGCGCCGCGAATGGCCGATGATGCCGCCGGATACAGCGCCGCAATGAACGCGGCAATCACCGCGCCGACCGGCAGGCCGACGTATGGCAGCGCAAAATACAAGATCCATGGAAGAGCAGTAGACAGAGATTGAATGCGCGCGGCTTTTGAATCTGGCATGACGAGATTCTCCGCGCTCACGCTCAAGCGGTCGGCAGACCGGTCACGTAGTCGAATTCGATCGGCTGATGATTGATCCCACGCACGGGAGGCGCGATCCATCCGGCGAACCTTCCCAGTTCGGTAACCGGCTGCATCAACGACGCGACGAATTCGCGATCGGTGCGCGTCGGCAGCCATTCGGCTTGGCGCTCGAGCCAGTCCTCGCGCGTGATGACCTCGCCGGTCGGGGTGACGCTGGATCCGCTGAAGTGCCCGATCGCGCGATTGAAGCCGCGATGCGGCAGCGTGAGCGCGCAATCGACTTCGGTGTCCCGAATGATCTTGTTCCAGCGCGCAAGTGCACGCTCGCAATCGGCGACGTACGAATCACGCAACGTCTCGTTAAGCGCTGCCAGCGCAGGCTGTTCGATTTCGACGATCGCGCCATCTTGCGGTTTCAGAATTCGCCGAACGCTTTCGGTCAGTCGATGATCGTCCGTCGCGTCCGCTTCTCTGAACCGCCCTTTGAGTCCCGCGCTAAAATAGTTTGCGGCGTTGGTCGAAAGCTCGGAGCCGAACAGGTCCAGCGACACCGAGTAGTGGAAATTCAGATAGCGCTGGATGATCGCCAGATCGATCCCGCCGAATTCGCGGGTCCGATCGGTGTCGTGCTGCTTCATGAGCTCGCAGGTCCGCGCAATCACGCGTCCGACTCCGGCCTCGCCGACGAACAGATGATGCGCTTCCTCGGTCAGCATGAAGCGGCAGGTCCGCGCGAGCGGATCGAAACCGGATTCGGCCAGGCTGCCGAGCTGGAATTTGCCGTCGCGATCGGTGAAGTGCGCAAACATGAAATACGCGAGCCAGTCGGGCGTGCGCTCATTGAACGCGCCCAGGATTCGCGGATTGTCGGTGCTGCCGGAGCGGCGCCTGAGCAGCGCGTCGGCTTCCTCGCGTCCGTCGCGTCCGAAGTGCGCGTGCAGAAGATAGACCATCGCCCACAGATGACGCCCCTCCTCGACGTTCACCTGGAAGAGATTGCGCAAATCGTAGAGCGACGGGCAGGTGCGTCCGAGATGGCGCTGCTGCTCGACCGAGGCGGGCTCCGTGTCGCCCTGGGTGACGATCAGGCGGCGCAGGACGCCGCGATGCTCGCCGGGGACCTCGCGCCACACCGGCTCGCCCTTATGCTCGCCGAAGCCGATACGTTCGTCGGACGCATGCTCCGCGAGAAATACTCCCCACCGGTAGTCGGGCATCTTCACGTAGCCGAAGGTGGCCCATCCTTTCGCATCCACTGAGGTTGCGGTGCGCAGGTAAACGTCGCAGGACTGAAAACCCTCCGGGCCCATCTCGCTCCACCATTTGAGGAACTCCGGCTGCCACGCTTCCAGCGCGCGTTGCAGTCGGCGATCGCCGTCCAGGTTGACGTTATTTGGAATCCGCTCGGAATAATCGATCGCCATTACGCTCGCCTCGGATCGAACTCGGGCCGGCGCCCGGTTCCGTAAAGTTTGAGCGCGCCCTTTTCGCCGATCGCGTTGGGCCGCTGGAAGATCCAGTTCTGCCACGCCGACAAGCGCGCGAAGATCTTCGACTCCATCGTTTCGGGTCCGGCGAAGCGCAGCGAAGCTTCGAGTCCGCTGAGCGCGTCCGACGAAAACGCCGCGCGCTCTTCGATCGCAAGCCGGGTTTCGTCGTCCCAGTCGATATCGTCGGGAGTGAAGCCGACCAGTCCGAGCGCGTCGGCGTCTTCGGCAAGAAGCTCCTCGCCGATACGCGCGCGCAGCGCCTCTACTTGATCGGGGGCGGCCAGAAAGCGCGTTTGCAGCCGCGCGAGTCCGTTGCACATCGGCAGCGCGCCAAAATTCATTTTCGAGAGCACCACTCGCGCCGGAGCAAGCTCGTCGTCGGCGCGCTTTCCGCGCATCATGTAGGCGCGGTCCGACGCGAGCGCGAGTTCCATCAAAAATCCGCAAAAGCACGAGCCCGGTTCGATGATCGCAAACATCGAGCGCGAGCTTACGTCGAGCCGTTTGAGCGTGCGCTTCAGGTAGAGAACGACTTCGTGGATGAGCCAGTCGTCGGCGTGCGCGGCCAGGAAATCGTCGTGAGATTTTACTCGCGCGAGGTCTCCTTCGGTCCGGAAGATCCAGGTGTGGATCGTGTCCTCGTTGAAGCGCAGATGAAGGATCGCGTCTTCGAGCTCGCGCGCGAAAGCGAGCGGCCAGAATTCGCATCCCAATGCGATCGCCTGGTCGATTCGCGCCGGTGCAGGCTCTGCGGGTCCCTGGATACGGAAGACGGCGGCGGAACGCGCGCGATCGAGCTCGACGGTGAGATGCGGATACGCAATTCTGTCGCCCTCGATCGTTCGCGCAAGCGGGTGCAGCGCGATCCCGCCGTGAGCGGCTACGCCACGATCCGAGCGCGCCGCGAACTCTCTCGCCTTGCGCGCCGCGATTTCCCCGAGCGCCGAGCGCGGCGCAACTTCATCAACCAGCCTCCAAGTGACGGCGCGCGCACCCTTGACGCCTTCTTCGGTAGTGCAGAAAAAATCCGCGTGATCGCGCCGCACGTGCCGCTTGTCAACCAGGCGCGTCAGCCCTCCCGTTCCCGGAAGCACCGCGAGCAGGGGCAGCTCCGGAAGCGAGACGCTGGTCGAGCCGTCGTCGGCCATGATGATGTAGCCAGTTGCGAGCGCGAGTTCGTAGCCTCCGCCGGCGCAGGGTCCGCCGATCGCGGTCATATAGAACTGCCGCGAATATTGCGTCGCGTCTTCGATCGCGATCCGCGTCTCGTTCGTGAACTTGCAGAAATTCACTTTGAATGGATGGCTCGACTGCGCGAGCATCCTGATGTTCGCGCCGGCCGAGAACACGCGCTCCCGCGCGGAAGTAATCATCACGCATCCGACCTCCGGATGCTCGAAGCGCAGACGCTGGATCGCGTCGTTGAGTTCGATATCGACGCCAAGGTCGTAGGAGTTGAGCTTGAGCTCGTAGCCCGGAACCAGGCCTCCGGTTTCGTCCACGTCCAGCGCGAGCGTGGCGACCGCTCCCGCAATGGACAGCTTCCAGTGGCGGTAGCGGGAAGGATCGGTGCGAAAGTCAATTGTTGGCGTCATCGAATTCCGTCGTTGGGTTCGATTTCAGTTTAGCGGCGGCGCAGCGTCAAACGAACCTCGCCCGCGCGGCGAGCCGTGATCAGCAGGCGCTGATGCTCTAAATCGACGCGAGCCGCGCCGCCGGAGATCTCGATATCGTATCCGCGAGGGTATTGCAGCCGCGGGACGAAGATCTCGGTCTCGGTATCGACCGGTGGGTTCGGATCGGGGTTGAAAACGAACTCGAAGGCGCCCGAAAGGCGATCGAACTTCATCATTCGCGGCGTTCCCTGCGTCGCGCAGGCGAAAGGGCGAACGAACCCAGCCAGAGCGCGTCCGCCGCTGTCGAGATCGTTGGTGTCGGTCTGCTGATCGCGCGAGAAAATGCTCAGATCCTCCTGGTTCCATCCGTCGCCGATCGCAAGGTCGTTGCGATTGGACGCGGTGTAGTTCCAGTGCGTGCTGTTGATCAGCAGCGCATCGAGCGCGTTGTACATCAGGTCGAGCGCGACGATGTGCGGAGTCCACGCAGTGTCGGTGCGGTCGCCGTTGCGGAAGGCGCGATAAACCTCCGCGCCGTTCAAGTCGAACGGAATTCCGAACTCGCCGACCATAGTCGGCACTCCATCGCCGATTCGTTCCGAGGTTTTCGCAAGGCGCCCTCGCTGCTGCTCGTAGCGAGTCTGAATCTGCGCCGCTACGGCAGCCATCTCGCCGGTCATCGCGCCCAAACTCAAGTCGGTGCGAAAAGTTTTCGTGCCCAGCGTCACGATATCGTACCAGTGGCCCGCGTTGACGCTGTTTTCTGGAGTCTCGACAGGAAAACCGGGTCCGAGGAAGCCCGAGAGAGGGTCTAATTCCGCGAACAGAATCCACTCCGGATTGATCGCGCGCATTTTCTCGGCGACGCGGGTGAAAAACGGACCCATGTAATCTTCGATAAAGCTGACCTTGCGATCGCCGACGCGCTGAAAGAAATCCTCACGCAAAATCTCGTAGCTTCCGCCGGCGCCACGCCGCCACGCGCCCGCCTGCTCGAATGGATCGACGCGACCCTCCTGCCAGATCGAGATGCCCCGCTCGTTGATCGCTCGTTCGCGCCGCTCGACCGTTCGCTTGAGCGATTTGTCGTATCCGAGCACCGGTATTTTTCGGGTTGCTCCGTGCGAGACGAGCAGGGCGTCGATCGGCGACCATGCGAGGCCAGCACCCGCGGGAAACGGATTCTCTTCGCTAGGACCCAAGTGGCGATAGCTGAGCGAGTGCCCGATCCATCCTTCGTGAGGCTCATTGAGCGTGTCGAAACCCATCACGTTCGGAAGATCGCGCACCCGCCGCGCGATCTCGGCCTGCGAGGCAAGATAGTGCTCCTGCATGTAGTCCTGGACGTTGCGCCCCTCGATGACCAGCCCGGGCGCGAAGTCGCCGCCCGCGAAAAACAGCGTCCACATGATGCCGTTGGCGGGCCAATGCGCGTTCTGCGACCAGCTCATCGTAGGGTAATGATCTTCCTGGCGTCCGCCGCGCGCATAGTCGTAAAGATTTTGCATCACATGCGCAGATTCCGACTCGCCGATTCGGCGGTAGTCGATTCCAACCTTCTCGAACATCCAGCCCGGGGCGCCGTCCCCACCGCTCATGCGGCTCCATACGTCCTGATGAAAATCGACGAAGACGTAGAGTCCGAACTCACCCGCGAGGCGGCATAGCTCGGCGTAGTAGTCGAGGTACTCGGCGTCGAATTCTCCGGGACCGCGATGCTCGACGGCTTCCCACGTGGTCAGCATCCGCACGCAGTTGAAGCCCCAATGACGCAGCCGCGCAAAATGCTCGTTGGCTTCGTTTAATGGAAATGGACGTCCGATGAATGAGACCTCGCGATGGTCCGAGAAGTCCGACGGGAAGTTGGTGCCGCCGCCTGGATAGGGAACTTTGCAGTCACCGCCCAGGTTGACGCCGCGCAGGATTATCCGCCGCCGCGATTCGTCAACGAACCATCGCCCTTCGAGATGCAGCCGCGGCATTGTTGTCGCCATCAATTATTCGCTCTTTGCCCCGTGATGTTCTCTTGAATCTATACTAGAGAGAAGGGGATACAGCGCCAAGCGCGAGAACACGAGGTGAATCATGGGAGTGTTGTCAGGTTACAAGATAATCGAACTCGCCGGGATCGGTCCCGGACCGATGTGCGCGATGCTGCTGTCGGACATGGGCGCCGACGTGCTGCGTATCGACCGCACGGCGGACGCGGCGCTGGGCATTGCGATGGAAACCAAATTCAGCCTGCTCAATCGCGGCCGCCGCTCGGTCGCGCTCGACCTCAAACGTCCCGAAGGGATCGAGGCGGTGCTGAAACTGGTCGAAAAGGCTGACGCGCTGATCGAAGGCTTTCGGCCCGGCGTGACCGAACGGCTTGGGCTCGGTCCCGAGCATTGCCTTAAGCGTAATCCGCGCCTGATTTACGGACGCATGACCGGATGGGGACAAGAGGGTCCGCTCGCGCACGCGGCGGGCCACGATATCAACTACATCGCGCTGTCCGGCGCGCTTGCCAGCATAGGGCGCAAAGGCGACGCGCCGGTCCCCCCGCTCAACCTGGTGGGTGACTTTGGTGGAGGAGCACTCTACCTGGCGCTCGGCGTCGTCGCGGGGCTGCTCGAGGCGCAGAAATCGGGCAAGGGACAGGTGGTCGATGCGGCAATGGTTGACGGAGCGGCGTCGCTGATGACCGCGATCTACGGTCTGCGTCTTTCCGGCGTGTGGAACGATAAGCGCGGCGAAAATATTCTCGACACCGGCGCGCATTATTACGAAGTTTACGAGACCAAAGACGCCAAACATGTCGCGATCGGATCAATCGAAGCCAAATTCTATGACGAGCTGCTGCGCCTGTCGGGCCTCAAGGGACAGGAGCTGCCGCGCCAGAACGACCGCGCCTCATGGCCGAAAATGAAGGAGCGGCTGAAGGCGCTGTTTCTGACCAAAACCCGCGACGAATGGTGCGCGATCATGGAGGGCAGCGACATCTGCTTCGCGCCAGTGCTCAGCATGGACGAAGCGCCGCATCATCCGCACAACCGTCATCGCGGCACCTTCGTCGAAAGCGGCGGGGTTACCCAGCCAGGTCCGGCGCCGCGGTTCAGCCGCACTCCGAGCAAGATCCAGCGTCCGCCCGCGCGGCCGGGCGAGCATACGGAAGCCGCGCTTGGCGATTGGGGTTTCAGCGCGGGTGATCTCGAGCGGCTGCGCAAATCCGGCGCGATCGCGTCCAAGCCACAGGCTTAATGCACACCTCCGGGGTATGGGCGGCCGATTGCGGCCGCCCGCCTCGTTTCGCAGCCTCCCACGCGCTCAATTGATTCTTCGACCGCACCTGCTGCGCTGCTCGTCGGCCAACTATAGATTTAGTGGCAGGTAATTCAGGTCGCTTGACGAGGTATCCCTGTGAACTCAATGGATCGATTTGACCGGGTCTTCTGGCAGCGGCTATGGCGGCTGGCAAAACCGTTCTGGGTTTCGGAGCAAAAGCGCAAGGGCCGCACCCTGCTGGCCGTCGTACTCGTGATGATCCTGCTGTTCGTCGGGTTCTCGGCGGTCTTCAGCTATATCAACCGCGACGTGGTCGATGCGCTCCAGAAGTACGATCAGAAGCGATTTTATTATCTGCTAAAGCTTTTTTTCATCTGGATCTCTTTCGTCATCGTGGTTTACCCATTCCTGCCCTACCTGATCGGCAGGCTCCAGATTCTTTGGCGCGAATGGATGACCGAATGGTTCGTGGGCGCGGGGTTCGGCAATCATGCCTTCTACCAGATGAACCTGGACGGCAACGTCGATAACCCCGACCAGCGCATCCAGCAGGATCTCGATACGTTCACCACCTCGACGCTCAGCTACATCAACAGCCTGGTGGGTTCGCTCGTGATGGCGGCCGCGTTCTTCGGAATCCTGTGGACGATCTCGCACTGGCTGGCAATCTCGCTGATCGCCTATTCGGTTATCGGCACCTACGCTGCCGTCATCGTGGGCCGCCGCCTGGTGCTGATTAATTTCAATCAGGAGCGTTACGAGGCGGACTTCCGCTTTGATCTGGTTCACGTGCGCGACAACGCCGAATCGATCGCGATGTACGGCGGCGAAGCGCAGGAGCATCACGAGCTGAGCCGCCGTTTCGGATGGGTGGTCTCGAATTTCAAGCTGCTGCTCAAATGGCAGCTATACTTGGGCTTCGTGCAGACCGCGTACGACAACTCGGTCGCCCTGGTGCCGTGGATCGTGCTGGCGGGCGCCTATTTCTCGCATAAAATTCAGATGGGGCAAATCTTTCAGGCGGCGACCGCCTTTGGCGCGGTCAAGGGCACCCTGGCTCTTGTGATCAGCGATTTCCAGGGATTGACCAGGTATGCCACGGTGGTGAATCGGCTCGCGACCTATCTCGAAGCATGCGACAACGCGCGCCTGATCGAAGGCAGTGCCGGAATCGAGATCGCCGAAGCGCAGCGCATCGCGCTCGACGATGTCTCGCTCAAGACCCCGGACGGACAAACCCAACTGGTCGAGAATCTTTCGGTCGAGGTCAAAGACGGCGAACGCCTGCTCATCACGGGTCCGAGCGGCGTCGGAAAAACTTCGCTGACCCGCGCGATCGCGGGCATCTGGCGCACCGGCAGCGGCCGCATCGTGCGCCCGCCGCTCGACGACATGATGTTCCTGCCGCAGCGGCCGTACATGATTTTGGGTTCGTTACGCGCGCAGCTATGCTACCCGCGCGCAGCGGGAGCCACCGACGACGATCTCAATCGCATCCTAGCCGAGGTGAATCTTGCGGATCTGCCCGCGCGCGTCGGCGGCCTCGACGCTGAGCGAATCTGGGCCGACGTCCTATCGCAGGGCGAGCAACAACGTCTTGCCTTCGGACGACTGTTGCTCAACCTGCCGCGCTTCGCGTTCCTGGACGAAGCCACCAGCGCGCTCGACCAGGCTAACGAAACGATGCTCTATCGGCGGCTCGTCGAGAGTCCAATCGTCCTTGTCAGCGTCGGCCATCGCGCCAGCCTCGCGCAGTACCACGATACGAATTTAGAACTGAAAGGAAAGGGCAAGTGGGAGGTTCACGCGCTCGGAGATTCCGGCCAATCGGGACCAGCCGCCGCGAGCGGCCAGGATTGAAACGGCTCTTGCGCGGCCGGGCTTCTGGAACTTCAGGGATGTGCTGTGGCTAGCAGCTTATTGCTCCTGACGCAGAACCCAGGCCATCGCTGATGTTCCGCACTGTCTCAAATTGCAGACCGGACTTGTTGGCCATCATGGTGCCTGCGACGCCGGAAGACAGCGCGCGGGCATGCTCACCGGAAGCCCATAGTAGTCGGCAGCCGCCGCTTCGAGCGGACGATCGCTTCGGGCGCCCCACGAGGACGACGATCCCAAAAAAGGGAGCGCCTCGCCCGGGGGGTGGCGAAGCGCTCAAGTGAGGGAGTGGGTCAGGTGAAGGTCAAGTGCCGTGAGCGGCGGATCGATCTACCACTGATATCCCGACCCGCAGTGATTCTCGGCATGCCGCAACCGATACAGCAGGTCATTCGCGGCCGCGGGATGACCGGTGTTCCGGTCGCGACGGTACTGATTCTCGAGTCGCTGCACGTTGCCGCACGCTCCGCCTCCGTATCCTAAGCCAGCGTAAGAGGACCCGTAGGCCGGCCCGCCTGCGCCGTACGCCGGAACTCCGTATCCGTAGCCGGGACCGCGGTTGTAGTCGTAACCGTAAACGCCGCGATTCTGCAGGAACTCGTTGCCCCGCCAGTTGTTGATCGCGGGATTAGCCCGGAACGACCGAGTCATCGGCGCCGCGCTCTGAGCGAAGTTGCGGTTTGAGAACGAACGGACCGCCGCGGGACGGTTGAACGAGCCGCGCGTCGCCGCGAAGTTCCGTCCCGGCGCCGCCGCCGTGGTGCGCGTCGCCGTATCGCGCCGGTATGCCAGCGCGTTGATCGGGGTCGCGAACAGTGCGAGCCCGAGGATCGCCATAATCAAATTCCGTTTAGATTTCATTGTCGGATGCCTCCTACTCGCGTATTAACGGAGCACTTCCGATGCCATCCGCTTTGCGCGTCATTACCAAGCCGTAATCTTGTTGACTCATCATTCTCTTGTTCTTCCACTAATTAGACGGCGGGTTCCGCGCATCCGTTTCTAGTGTTCCAGGATATATTTGGTTAACGCACTGCAAGGATTTTCGCGCTCGCAAATCGCTTCGCAGACGACTTCAGGGTTGATATTCAGCAGCGCAGGCGGCCTTTCCTTTCCTTGGGGGTGATCCTGTACAGACGTTAATCGACTCGAATCGGAGGATTGATGGCGACGACATTCCATGCGGGGGCGGTTGTATACGCAAAGAACCTGACGTTGGTACAGGCGTTTTATCAAGCTGTCCTGAGTCTCGAGGTCCGGAGCGCAGAAAAGGATCATGTGGTTCTTGCGTCGCCAACGTTTCAACTTGTCGTTCTTCAAGTGCCAGAACACATCGGGTCTTCAATCAAGATCGAAAATCCCCCTCGGCGCAGGACAGAAACACCCATCAAACTGGTTTTTGAAGTTACGAGCCTCTCTACAACGCGCGCAGTAGCGCGCCTGCACGGCGGCGAACTTCTTCCACCGGAGCGCGAGTGGAACTTCCAGGGTTATCACGTGTGCGACGGCCAGGATCCTGAAGGCAACGTCGTTCAGTTTCGTCAGTATGAAAGCGGATCGACTGGCTCGAAGCGAAATTAGTTGGCAACAACCGAACAACGCGGTTAGGATTTT
>JBAPSR010000086.1:0-5711 GCA_049281755.1 Binataceae bacterium (SeqCode) | reverse complement strand
CCAGAACGGATACGAAACCATCGAGCCTGCGAAGTACGCGATAAGCCAGCGCGCCGCAGCGTTCTCGTCGCGCACCCAGTACTTCGCCAGGAAGCGGATCAGCACGGTCGGGATATTGATCGCCATGATTGCGAGCGTGGTCGCGATCATCAGGATGATAAACGGGCGGTTCGCGAGCGCGCTTTTCATCGACTCGCGCAGATTGAAGCGTTCGCGGTCGGCGAAACCGGGGCGCTCGCGCAGATTGACGTAGGCGAACAGCGCGCCGCCCGCAACGATCACCGCGCAGACGCCGCCGGTGATCTGGAAATCGAGTCCCTTGGCGAAAATCCATGCGGCGGCGAACGGCAGCAGCGCTCCGCTGATATCGCCCGCCGTGCCGAACAGTTGCCGATAGGTCGAAAGGCGGGTGCGCTCGTCGTAGTCGAGGGTCAACTCGGGCATCAGCGCGCCGTATGCGGTCTCGTAAAATTTCCGCGAGGTCAGTTGCAGGAAGTAGAAAACCAGGAACCACGCGAACAGCCCCTTGGTCAGCGCCGGCGGCGAGAGCAGCAGGTAGTAGCAGATGCCCATCGGGATCGCGGTCAGAAAAAACGGACGCCGGCGTCCCGACTTGAAGCGCGCGCTGTCCGAGATATTGCCGACCAGCGGATCGGTCAGGGCGTCGAGCACCAGCGCGATAAAAAACGCGAGACCCGCCAGCGCTGGAGACATTCCGCGCCGATCGCTATAGAAATACAGCAGATGCATCGCGGAAAGCGTCGCGCACAGGTTGAGGCCGGTCTGTCCCTGTGCGTAGATTAGAAGAGGCCGGAGCCCGATCTTTTCGTTTGAATCCCCGATGTCCACCCGGCCGCAGAGACTAGCCGATCGTTATGCTCATGCAAAATGAACTGCGCGCCAGCGCGCGACGGCGCCTATGGATCAGCGCGATCGCCGCTATCGCGATGGCGGCGATCACGATCGCGGGCTGCGCCTCGACCAGCAATGACGACGCCGACGCGGTCGACGCCGGACCCGGCGAGCCGATGGCTGCGCCGAAGGCCACTGTCGAGATCACGTATCATAAGAGCGGCGATACTCTGACGCGCGCGACGGTGACAAAATTCTTCGGCGCCGAGATTATCGCGAACGCGGCCGGAAGCGGCGGCAAGGTCGCATCGGTCGTGCGCTTCGACGGGGGCGTGCCTATCTGGGAGATCAAAACCGACAAAGGCATCACCGATGAGATCTCGGCATTCGGCAAAGCCGACTACGCGCCCAAAAACCTCGAGTACGGAAAGCTGCCCTCGCACTACCAGCAGATGATTCCGGACGAGGGACCGCCTGAACCTCTGGACCGCGGATCGTTTTATGTCTTCACGATCGAGCGCGCCTCAGGCTCGATCAGCTATCAGGCGGTGAAGGTCCTCGCCGACGGATCGCTCGAGGCCTATGCCGCGCAGCCGCGCGCGGGATCGAGTTACGTGATGTGCTGCAACCTGGCGGCGGATTTCACCGAGCCGGTGGTAGTGCCCGAAGAAGTCACGCCTGACGAAAGCTCTCCCGACAATCCAGATACGTCAGATCAGCCGCCCGACCAGCCTCCAGGCAGCAATTAGCCGACATCCGGGCCGACCGCGCGGTTGGTCTAGGAAAAATCAAGCACCGGGCGGGCCTAATGACTCGCCTGCCTTTGACATAATATCGCCTCATAAATGAATTCTAATTCAGATATGAATCGTCAACCGTGATTGACTCATCATTCATAATCGATTAAATAATCAGTTGATGGCGGAACGAGCACAAAAGATCGCAGAGCAGGCGCCGACCCGATTCGATCGGCGTCGCGAGAAGACGCGGGTTGACCTGCTGGAAGCCGCCGAGCGCGTGATTGCGCGCAAGGGCTACCACGACACGCGGATCGCCGATATCGCGACTGACGCCGATGTCGGTCTGGGCACTTTCTACCTGCACTTCAAGACCAAGAACGAAATCTTTATCGAGCTCACCGCGAACGGCGCGCAGTCGCTGCGCGAGAGGTTGGCCGAAGCAAAAAAAGGGTTCGAGAGCCCGGCCGACATGCTGCGCATCACGATCAGCACGATTCTCGACGCCGCCGCCGAGAATCCGGAGAGCTTCCGGATCGTATTCGGGCATAGCCCGGCGTTCCTGGACCTGATGGTTCGGGTGCATGAAACATTTATCAACGACTTGCGCGACGAACTCGCGCCGGCTATCGGCGCACGCGCCGAAGTGGTGGCCAATCTGACGATCGGGATGCTGTCGCAGGCGATCTCGTGGCTGCTGGAACGCGGCGACATGCCGCTGGATGAACTCAAAGACGCGACGGTTAACTTCGCATTAGGCGGGCTCGAACGAGCAGTTCGTCTCGAGCACCGTTAATCACTGGAGGAATTTGTTATGGCTCACGAACGGACTGAGGTACACACCCCGCTCGACAGCGTGTTCGACTGGAACTACGAAGTGCGGTTTCCGCAGATGGACCGGCTGTACGAGAACGCGAAGCGCGATCAATGGAACGTCTCGACCACGATCAACTGGGACCGGCCGATCGAGAAGGAAGTTCTCGACATGACGATCATGCCGATGTTCCAGACCGATCTGTATCGCTCGCTGTCCGAAGAGAAGAAGCTTCAGCTCAACCGCAAGTTCGCGGCGTGGCGCCTTTCGCAGTTCCTGCACGGCGAGCAGGGCGCGCTGCTGGTCTGCGGACAGCTGGTCGATGCGGTGCCGGACCTCGACGCGAAGATGAACGCGGCGGCGCAGGTCTTCGATGAAGCCCGCCACGTCGAAGGCTTCCGCAAGTACATCACCAAGCTCGACCGTATCTATCCGATCGATCCGACGCTGGAAAAGCTGCTGACCGCGATCATGAAGAATGAGCGCTGGGAGCCGAAGTACGTCGGGATGCAGATCGTGGCCGAGGGGCTGGCGATAGCCGCGTTTCGCTTCATGCAGCGCGAGACCAAGGACGATCTGCTCAAAGAGCTGCTCGAGTACATCATGAAGGACGAATCGCGCCACGTCGGTTTTGGGATGCTCGCGCTGCGCGACGCGGTCCGCAAGCTTCACGGCAAAGAGAAGAAGGAGCTCGAGGAATTCTCTTTCACCGCATGCGATCTGATGGTCACGAAGGTTGAAGGCGGCGTGCCGCGCGACGGCTTTCTGTCGGGCAGCTCGGTGTTCGAGGAGGTCGGCATCTCGATGAAAGATATCGAGGACGAGATGCATCGTAATCCGGCGTGGGCCGAGGCCGAGAGCCAGCTCGATCGCCAGTTCAATTCGTTCCTGTTCGTTGACACGATCATCCCGTGCCTGCGCCAGCTCGATCTGATCAACGATCGCACCGAGTCGTGGTACAAGCAGCTCGGCGTGATGGAGATGGCGTCGGCGGCGTAAGCGCCGCGCGCAGTTTCTACGAAGTACAAAAAAGGCCGGCGAGAAATCGCCGGCCTTTTTTTGTGCCTGCTGCGATCGCCTGCTGAATGCCCTCGCCGTCCGGGAGAGTTTTTGCGTACCTCATTTCGGTGGATTGCTTTCGCGGCTGGCGAGATTCCTCGCGATCTCTGCTATTCGAAATGACGCTGAATGGCGCGATACGAGTAGCCTGCTCGCGCTCGGAATGACACAAAATTCGGGGGAATTGTCATTCCGAGCGCGAAAGTGTCGCCAACACCGCATCGTGCAGGCCGTGTCGCGCTGCACCTATCGCGAGGAATCTCGCCAGTCGCGTAGGCACCCCAATCGAATGGGTTACGCACAGCTCTTTTTCAGGGCGAGGAGTCAGAATCGCTAGCGCCGCAACGCGTCGAGCGCGGGGGCGCGCAGGATGTAGTTTGGTTCGCCGAACTCCGGGTCTACCGCGCCGGTCGGCTCGAAGCCGAGGCTCAAATACAGCGCGGCCGCGTTGGTGTTGGCGCGAAAGCAGGTGAGCTGCACGCCGCGGCATCGCGGATAGCGCGCCGCGATCATTTTAATCGTCTCGCGCATGGCGCCGCGGCCGTAGCCTTTTCCCTGATGCATCGCGTCGATCATGATGTCGTCGATCCAGTATTCTTCCTCGCTCGCCGCATCGCACGCAGTGGTCGAATAGCCGACGACTTTTCCCGCCGCGCGGATGAGATGCGGCAGATGCTCGAAATTGTCGCCGAACATCCGCACGTAGCATCGCGCGAGCGTCCAGCGCGGTGGAGTGACGAAGATCTCCTGCCCGGGCCGCAGTTGCATCCTGAACAAGGCGCGATAATTCTCGCGATTGACAGGCTCAATGGCGACTTTCAATTCGGTCGATTTCATGATTGCACGTGCACGAAGATTTCGCGGGTGGAGGATTCGCTGAGCTTCTTGACCGACGTGATCCGGTCGGCGAATTGGCGCAGCGACGACAGCTCTGAGGATCCGACATCGACCAGCACGCCGAAGATTGAAAATTGCAGCGCTTCCTTGCGCTCCTTCAGATGCGCCAGCCACTCGGGCGCGACTTGCGATTCGCCGTCGGTGATTATCACGATATCGCCGCGCTTGAGCTTGCGCTCTTCGAGCAGCGCGACGGCGGCGTCGAGCGGCTGTTGAAAATCGGTGCCGCCGCCCGGAAAATATTCCGCCATCTCGATCACTTTCGCGAGCTCGGGTTGATAGCGCCGCTCGCGATTCAAATCGAGCACCCGAAGGCTCGTGTCGCCCGAGGAAAACATCACCGCGCGAAACAGGCGCCGCCCGCGCCGCGCGATATCCATCAGCGTCAGCCCCACCGCCTTCGCCCATAGCTCCTTGTCCCCCTGCATCGAGGAGCTGACGTCGATACACACGATCATCGGGCCTTTGCCCTTCTGCTCGTCATCGCGCAGCCGATATTGGAGCAGGTCGGATTCGAGCAAGCGGCGGCGGAAATCGATCGCGAGGATGGGATGATGCATCGCGACCAGCTCCGACGGGATCATCCTGCCGAGGTCTGCGCCGCGCTCAATATCGTAGGCTTCGGCTACTCCGCGCTCGAGCGTCTTGTGGCGGATCGCGCGTGCGTCCTGCTTCATGCGCCCGACCATCCGCGCGAGCTCGCCGAGCTTGCGGCTTTTCGCCAGATGGCGTCCGAGCTCGAGGCGCTCGCCCGCGTTCATGCGTCCGCCTTGCCCGAACTCGCGGCTGAAATCGTGGCTGTCTTCGGCGGCGCGATCGATCTCGGCGGCGAGTTCGCCGGCTCGTAGCTGCATCCGGCGCAGTTCGGTGCGGTCGCTATTCTTGAGATCGCTTTCGACCTGCCGCGATTTTTGATTCAGCCGCGCCTCGGAGACCTGCGCGGCGCGCGCGGCGGTTTCGAGCATCGCGGCGATCTTCTTCTTCGCGTCATCGCCAGCCTTGGGATCGCCGCCGGCGGATTGGGGATCCGGCGCCGGTTCGGGCTTTTCGATCATCTCCTGAATTGTCTTGAGCGCGTCGGCGCGCGCGGCGAGGTCCTGCTCCTGATGCTCGAGGTCCCACAGATCGACCATCTCGCGCCGGTTGAGGAAGCGTTCGCTGCGAATCATTTCAAGCGCGCGCTCGCCGAGCACGATCGCCGCGATCGCGGCCTTGTCCTCTTCGAGCAGGGTGCGGTTTTTCAGCGCCTCGAACGCGGGCGAGGGCAGAATTTCATCCAGGATTGTGCGGTTGAGGGCAGCCGCGCGGCGCACGGAATCGGGCTTGTGCCATACGAGGTTGAACTTGAACAG
>JBAPSR010000085.1:0-1787 GCA_049281755.1 Binataceae bacterium (SeqCode) | reverse complement strand
GCACCGGACGCGCGATCGCAAACGACGAGCTGAAGATTCGCAGCGCGCGCGATGCAACCGAGCTCGCGCTCGCCAGCGCGCAAGGCGACGTGCGCCGTGCGTCGGCCAATTTGGGTTCGTTACTTGGCGACTTCGATACGACCGATATCGCGATCGCGGATCCGGACGAATTGCCCGCGCAGCCCGAAGGCGACATCGCGCAGAGCCCCGCGATGCTGGCGGCGCAGCGTGCGATTTCCGCCGCCGACCTGCAAGTGCGCGCCGCACGCGCCGAACGCCTGCCGACCTTCCAAATCGCGTTGACCACTGGAGCGCTCGGGGTAGATCCGCCCGCCACTGTCGGCCACGATTACGGCGCCTCGTACGACGGGGTGATCTCGATGCCGGTGTTCGAGGGCGGGCTTATCGATGCGCATGTCGATCAGGCCAAAGCGAAAGAGCAAACCGCGCACGCGCAGTTGCGCCAGACGCAATACCTGCTCGAACGGCGGCTCAAAGACGCGGCTCTGCGCTATCAGCAGGCAAACGAGCAACTGAAAATCCTGGCGCAAGCGCAACCCACCGCTGACGACGCCTTCGCGCTCACCTGGACCCGCTTTCTGGGCGGCGGCAGCGCTACCGTGCTCGAGGTGCTTGACGCCTATCAGCAGTCCGAGCAGCTTCGCGTGCAGCGCTTTGTCTACCAGTTCGCCGCGCGCGAGGCGGTGGCCGAATCCCTTTTGCTCGCCGGCAAGGTGCAGTGATCGAACCCAACTTCAAACGCTCGCGGACCGCGATAGCTTTGGGCGCGGCGCTCGCGATTTTTATCGGCGCGGGATGCCGCGGTGCGCATTCCAGCGATGACGACAGCACCGCCGCCGCGCCCGCACCGGTCCTGCTGGTAACTGCGGCGCGCGCGGAGATTGCGCCGATGCGCCAAGAGCTGCACGTGCTGGGCAGCACGGTCGCGCTCACTCGCGTCACCATTCGCTCGCCGACGGCGGGCCGCGTGAGCAATATCCATATCAAGAACGGAGATCTGGTCCGCAAGGGACAGGTGATCGCTCACGTCGTCAATCGCGAGATCGATGCGGCGCGCGCCGGGCTTTCGGTCGCGCAAAGACTCGATCCCCAAGACGCTTCCGCGCTCGGAAAATCGGTCGGCCGCTACGACCGCGGTCCAGGAATTCCGGTCGTCGCACCCGAGTCGGGAGTTGTTGGCGCACCGCCCGTGGTCAGCGGCCAGATAGTCGCCGACCTCGACACCATCGCCGAGCTGGTCGATCCCGCCAGCATCTACGTCGACGCTCCCGTTCCAATTGGCGACGTTCATCTGCTTCACCCGGGGATGGCCGCCACCGTTACCTCGCCGCTGCGCCCCGGCGTCGAGTTTCCTGCGCGCGTCGCGGCCATCTTTCCTTCCTTCGACATGCAAAGCGCGACGGCGCCGGTCCGAATTGATTTCGCGCGCCCGCAGGGAATCTACGAGACCGACGCGCCGGTCGAAGCGCGCATCGTGGTGTCCGAAGTTCCCGACGCGATCGTGATTCCATCGGTCGCGCTGTTCCAGGACGCGGGGGTGAATCGCTATCACGTTTTCGTCGTCGGCGCCGACGGCCGCGCCCGGCGCGTTGACGTCACCCTCGGAATCCGCCGCGGCGACCGCGTGCAGGTTATCGGCGGGGTCAAGGCTGGCGACCAGGTGATCACCTCGGGCGGTTACGCCCTGTCCGACGGCCTGCAGGTCAAGGTCGGAGGCGCGCCCTAGCGATGCTCCGCGTCAACTCGACGCTCGCAGTCCTGGCGGT